>NZ_JAKUFR010000065.1:0-29809 GCF_022663555.1 Bacillus cereus group sp. BfR-BA-01381 | reverse complement strand
AACGCTATCAAACCAACCTACGCGGCGTGGACGACCAGTTGTCGTTCCATACTCACGACCAACTTCACGAATTTGATGACCAATTTCGTCATGAAGCTCAGTAGGGAACGGACCATCACCTACGCGGCTTGTATATGCTTTACATACACCTACAACGCGAGTAACTTTTGCAGGACCAACTCCAGTTCCAACTGTTACACCACCAGCAATTGGGTTAGAAGATGTAACGAACGGATACGTACCATGGTCGATATCAAGCATAACACCTTGTGCACCTTCAAATAATACACGGTGATTATTATCTAATGCATCATTTAATACAACAGACGTATCACACACATATTGTGCGATTTGTTGTCCGTACTCGAAGTACTCTTCGAAGATTTCTTCTACACTGAAACCTTCTGTATCGTACATTTTTTCAAATAAACGATTTTTTTGTGCTAAATTGCGCTCAAGCTTCTCTTTAAATGCTTCACGGTCTAAAAGATCAGCCATACGAATACCAATACGAGCAGCTTTGTCCATATATGCAGGACCGATACCTTTTTTCGTTGTACCGATTTTGTTATCACCTTTACTTGCTTCTTCTAACTCATCTTGTTTTAAGTGATAAGGCAAAATAACGTGCGCACGGTTACTTACGCGTAAATTATCAGTACTTACACCACGATCGTGTAAGTATTTTAACTCTTCAAGTAATGCTTTCGGATCTACTACTAAGCCGTTTCCGATTACACAAATTTTCTCTTTATAGAAAATACCAGATGGAATTAAGTGTAATTTATATTTAACCCCGCCAAAAACAATTGTATGTCCTGCGTTATTTCCACCTTGATATCTTGCAACTACTTCCGCATGCTCAGAAAGAAAATCAGTGATTTTACCTTTTCCTTCGTCGCCCCATTGTGTTCCTACAACTACTACTGAAGACATTATTAAAGCACCTCCGCAATTTTCAAACGATCTATTCAAACAATATAATTGTACCAAAACCGAAAAAGAAGTCAACCAAAAAGCGAACATTTTTTTGTCAAAAAACTTTTTCGTTCGTAAGAATTATATTTTCACACTATGAAAGCCTTATCTTTTCTATAAAAAAAAAGAAACACATCTTATTATAAGAAATGCGTTTCTTTTTTATACTATCGTTATGCCGGCGGCGCATGTCCATCTTCGAAGCGACGTTCTAAGTTAACGAACTTATTGAACTCTTTAACGAATGCGAGCTCTACTGAGCCTACTGGACCATTACGCTGCTTTGCAATAATAATTTCAATCGTATTTTTATTTTCCGTTTCTCGGTCATAGTAATCTTCACGATATAGGAAGGCTACGATATCGGCATCCTGCTCGATACTTCCCGATTCACGAATATCAGACATCATCGGACGTTTATCTTGACGAGATTCTACACCACGAGATAACTGTGACAAGGCAATAACAGGAACTTGTAATTCACGCGCAATCCCTTTTAGTGTACGAGAAATCTCAGATACTTCCTGCTGACGGTTCTCTCCTGATTTCCCACTTCCTTGAATAAGCTGTAAGTAGTCAATCAAGATCATACCAAGACCCTGTTCTTGTTTTAATCTACGACATTTTGCTCGAATCTCATTTACTTTAATCCCCGGCGTATCATCAATATAAATACCAGCATTAGAAAGGCTACCCATTGCCATCGTTAATTTCGCCCAATCATCAGAAGTTAACGATCCGGTACGAAGTCTTTGTGCATCAATATTCCCTTCTGCACAAAGCATACGCATAACAAGCTGATCAGCACCCATCTCTAGACTAAAAATCGCTACATTTTCATCCGTTTTCGTCGCTACGTTTTGTGCGATATTTAATGAAAATGCCGTTTTACCTACCGATGGACGTGCCGCCACGATGATTAAATCATTTCGCTGGAACCCTGCCGTCATCTTATCTAATTCAGTAAATCCAGTCGGTATCCCGGTCACTTCACCTTTTTGATTATGCAAAAGTTCGATTTTATCGTAAGCATCTACAAGAACGTCTTTAATATTTTGGAATGCTTTCGCATTCGTCTGATGAGATACTTCTAATATTTTTTTCTCAGCCTCATTTAAAAGACCATCCACATCATCTTCTCTCTCATATCCATCAGACACAATATGAGTCGCCGTTCGAATTAAACGACGTAACAGTGCTTTTTCAGCGATGATTCTTGCATAATACTCTACGTTAGCAGCAGTCGGAACAACTTCTGCTAATTCTGCTAAGTAAGAAACCCCACCAACTTCTTCTAGTAATCCTTGATCAGCCATTGCTGACGTCATCATTACTAAGTCGATTGGTTCTCCCTTATCAGATAACCCAAGCATGACTTCAAAAATCTTTTGATGTTTTGTTCGATAAAATGAGTCAGGTACCAACAGTTCCGATGCTGAAGTTAATGCATCCTGATCAATCAATATAGCACCTAAGACTGCCTGCTCAGCCTCTATATTATGTGGAGGGGTACGATCAGCCATTACATCACTCATACGCAATCCTCCTTGCTTAACTTAGTTTTATTGTTCACTAACATGAACTTTTACTGTTGCTGTTACTTGCGGATGCAATTTCACAGTAACGTTTGTATAGCCTAATGCACGAATTGCATCATCCATTTCAAATTTACGCTTATCAAGTTTAATATTGTGAGATTTTTGCATTGCATCTACGATTTGTTTACTTGTGATTGAACCGAATAGACGACCGCCTTCTCCAGATTTAGCCTTTAATTCTACAGTTAATTTCTCTAACGTTTCTTTTAATTGTTTTGCATTTTCAAGCTCTGCTGCTGCATCTTTTTCTTCTTTGCGCTTTTGAGCTTCTAAAGTTTTCATACTGCTATTCGTCGCTTCAGCAGCTAATCCTTGTTTTAGTAAGAAGTTATTTGCATAACCATCTGGTACGTTTTTTACTTCCCCTTTTTTCCCTTTACCTTTTACGTCTTTTAGAAAAATTACTTTCATGATTGTGTGCCTCCCTGTAAATAGTCATCAATAACAAATCGAAGCTTCTCCTCAGCTTCATCTACTGTAACATTTTTCATTTGTGTGGCTGCATTCGTTAAATGCCCGCCACCACCTAAGTTTTCCATAATTAGCTGCACATTCACTTCACCTAAAGACCTGCCGCTAATTCCAATGAAATTCTCGCCACGTTTTGCAATAACAAATGATGCAATAATTCCTGTCATTGTTAATAATGTGTCCGCTGATTGCGCAATAAGCACTTGATCGTAGTAATCATCGCTATCAACTTTTGCAATCGCAATTCCATTTGTATAAATGTACGCATTTTTAATAGCTTTTGCAACCCGTAAATACTGATCCATATCTTCTTTTAAAAGCTCTTGTACAAGTACAGTATCTGCACCGTGTGAGCGTAAATAAGAAGCCGCATCAAACGTACGAGCACCTGTCCGGAATGTAAAGCTTTTCGTATCAACAATAATACCTGCTAATAATGCTGTTGCTTCTAACATTGTCATTTTTAAATTTTTCGGTTGGTATTCAAGTAATTCCGTAACAAGTTCCGCCGTGGAAGAAGCGTATGGCTCCATGTAAACAAGCAATGGATCTTCAATAAAATCTTCTCCTCGGCGATGATGGTCAATAACAACTACATTTTCAATTTTGCGTAATAGCTTTTCTTCCATCACCATTGAAGGTTTATGCGTATCAACAACAACAAGTAAGGAATCATCATTTGCAAATTCCATTGCTTGTTCTGGTGTAATAAAGTGAGACCATAACTCTTCATTTTGTTTCACTTTATCCATTAAACGCTTAATTCCCTTATCAGAATCATTTTCATCGAGCACAATATATCCTTTGCGCTCATTTAATTGCGCTACCTTTAAAATACCAATCGCAGCACCAATCGCGTCCATATCAGGAGCCCTATGTCCCATTATAATGACATTGCTACTTTCTAATACTAAATCCTTTAATGCATGCGAAATCACTCTGGCACGTACACGAGTACGTTTTTCCACCGGATTTGTCTTACCACCATAAAACTTAACTTTACCTGTCGCTTGTTTAATAGCTACTTGATCTCCACCACGCCCAAGCGCAAGGTCTAAACCTGATTGAGCCATCGCCCCAAGCTCGGATAAAGGTAAATCACCTGATCCAACACCTACACTTAATGTAAGTGGTATATTCCTTTTGGATGTTTCTTCACGCACTTGATCTAAAATGCTAAATTTCCCTTTCTCCATCTGCGCTAAAATACTTTCATTTAACACAACGAAGAATCTTTCTGAAGATGCACGTTTTAAATATGCCCCATACTTAACGGCCCACTCATTTAGTCTTGATGTTACAAGACTTGTTATATTCGTACGTAATTGATCATCTAACCCTTGTGTAACTTCATCATAATTATCTAAATAAATGACAGCTAAAACAGTACGTTGATCCTCGTACATCTTTTCAATCTCTGTTTGTTCTGTTACATCAAAGAAATAAATTAACTTTTCTTCTTTCCTTACAAAGACACGAAACTTTCGATTATTTAAAGAGACTATATCATCAGACGTTTCTCCCTTAATAAAAAGAAGTAACGTTTCTGATACATCATAAAGGTGCCATCCAGCTAATGCATGCTGCCCCAGACATGAAGATAAATAAGGATTTGCCCAATCAATCCCATAATCCTTATTGTATAACAAAATACCAATCGGCATCTGGTTAAATGCCTCATTACTCACTTTCTTTACCCTTGTAATCATATCTGTCGTATGTTTTTCAAAATTCTTTTGGAAAGTAAGTTCAAATCGTACAACAACAAAAAGGACGATACAAAAAATAAAGAAGGAGACTATCCCCATTAGTAAATGAAAATAACAGAGAATTGAAATGAGCACAAACACAAAAAATGCCAATACGTAAACAGGATATAAAAACCACTGTTTCTTATAAAATTCAGGCATGTATACAACTCCTATAAAGTAAAACTAACTCACCTTCCAGTTAGTAATACAGATTAAAATAGTATAAGGAATATTATTTTATCCTCCTATTTTAGAACGCAATGAAATCCCTAAATCAATTATACCTAAGATTGTCACAAGAGGAAACAGCATCGGGATAAACATGCAGGCGATAAAACTAATAATAGGAACCCCTTTCGTAAAACCTTTGCTATGCGCTAAAAAAGTGATAAACGTCAGGCCTTGTAGCACTAGTAATAAAGCAAATATGACATATAGATTAGAAAATACCATATGTAAATATGATGTCGGTTCTACTTTTATAAAAGTTGATAGCAAAATAAATATAACGTAATACCAAACAATACTCTTCGGTAATTGTATATCCTTAAATTTAGGCCAAGGTATGACATCGTGTTTTAACTTTCTCAAAACACTACCTGATATCATAACTGTAATCCAAGAAAAACATACTGAGACCATGACAATTAAACTTGGGAATAACGTTTGTAACACATCATTAAATTGTGCAAATAGCTCTTTTTGCTCTTTACTAATCGGCATACCTGCAGCAGTAACTATCTTTTCGCTTTGCGCCATACTTTCATTAAACATATTTTGCATTTGCTTCATTAAATCTATGTTAAAAAACTTTATACTCACAACATAAATGAGCATAATACCAATTAAGTAAGCAAGCGTCCCCGCCATCAAAATTTCTACTGGCTTCTTTTGTTTTTTATACATATGTCCTAAAACGATACCTATTAATCCAAACATAGTTGTCTTTACCAAGTTCATCGGTTGACTAACAATAACAGTAATAAAAAGCGCTGCCGTAAAAATTACAAAAGCATTAGATATTTTATATCTTATCGTTAGCAATATAAATGGCAACGGCAACGCAAACGTTACAACTGTGCCTAAAATCGGAACATACATAGATATAAGCAACAACATTGCATATATTGCTAACAACGCTGCACCCTCAGTAATAAATTTTGTGTTTTTCATCATCTAACCTCTCTTTCAAAAAAAGAAAAGCATAGCAAAATGCACAGTAGAGTCCGACTCTACTGTGCATTTCATACGCTATTATTCACCAACATATGGTAAAAGTGCCATTTGACGAGCACGTTTAATTGCAACTGTAAGTTTGCGTTGGTATTTTGCGCTTGTTCCTGTTACACGACGAGGTAAAATTTTACCACGCTCAGAAACGAAACGTTTTAATAAATCAACATCTTTATAATCGATGCGAGTGATGCCGTTAGCTGTGAAGAAACACACCTTACGACGTTTCGCACGTCCACCTTTGCGTCCTGCCATGTCTATTTCCCTCCATTCTTTGTTAAAACTAACAAATTTACTGTATTAGAACGGTAAATCGTCGTCGGAAATGTCGATTGGTTGACCTACATTTGAAAATGGATCGTCATTCTTCGTAAATCCAGAGTTACCTTGGTTACCTGAATTACTAGATTGACCAAATGGGTTAGAGCCTTGGTTACCGAAACCAGCTCCTGATGGTTGCTGATTAAATGAACCGCGTTGCTCCCCACCGCCATTACGCGGCTCTAAAAATTGCACGCTTTCCGCAAGAACTTCTGTTACGTATACACGTTTACCATCTTGTCCCTCGTAATTACGAGTTTGAAGACGTCCGTCTACGCCTGCTAAGCTACCTTTTTTCAAATAATTTGCTACGTTTTCTGCTTGTTTACGCCATATTACACAATTAATAAAGTCAGCTTCACGCTCACCTTGTTGATTGGCAAATGCGCGATTTACAGCTAACGTAAAAGTAGCTACTGCAACACCATTGGGCGTGTAACGTAAGTCAGGGTCCTTAGTTAAACGACCAACGAGGATAACACGATTCATCAATCGAACCACTCTCCCTTATATATCAATTATTTTTCTTCTTCTTTAACAACGATATGACGAAGGATGTCTTCGTTGATCTTAGCTAAACGGTCGAATTCGTTAATCGCTTCTGCGTTAGATTTCACGTTTAAGATCATGTAGAAACCTTCACGTAAGTCGTTGATTTCGTAAGCTAAACGACGCTTACCCCACTCTTTCGTGTTAATGATTTCTGCACCATTGTTTGTTAAAACACCTGCGAAACGTTCAACTAAAGCTTTTTGAGCTTCTTCTTCAACGCCAGGACGAATGATGTACATAATTTCGTACTTTCTCATTACACTTTCACCTCCTTTTGGTCTAAACGGCCCATAATGGGCAAGGAGCAATTAATTTATAGTAATTACTCACGAGTTTAGATTATATCATAGTAAGTTAGATGAATCAACTCACCCATACATAAAAAACTTGGCAAACATATAATATATTTGCCAAGCTTATATCTTTATTTTTCCTAGGAAATATTAAATTAAACGTTGAAACGGAAGTGCATAACATCTCCGTCTTTTACGATATACTCTTTTCCTTCTAAACGAACTTTACCAGCTTCTTTTGCAGCTGTCATAGAACCGTTTGTCATTAAGTCTTCGTAAGAAACTGTTTCTGCACGAATAAATCCACGCTCAAAGTCTGTATGAATTACACCAGCACATTGTGGTGCTTTCATACCTTGTTTGAATGTCCATGCACGTACTTCTTGTACACCAGCTGTGAAGTAAGTAGCAAGTCCTAATAAATCATATGCAGCACGAATTAATTGATCTAAACCAGATTCTTCAATGCCCAGTTCTTCAAGGAAGACCTTTTTCTCTTCTTCGTCTAACTCAGCGATTTCTGATTCGATCTTTGCACATACAACGATTACTTGAGAATTTTCATTTGCAGCAAATTCTTTTACCATTTGTACGTATTTATTTTCAGAAGGATCGATAACATCGTCCTCGCTTACGTTTGCTACGTATAGCATTTCTTTCGTTGTCAATAAATGAAGACCTTTCACAATCTTCATTTGCTCTTCTGTAAATTCAACCGTACGAGCTGGTTTTCCCTCTTCGAAAGCTTCTTTTAAACGTACTAAAATTTCATGTTCATATACTGCTTCTTTATCCTTTTGTCTTGCTAATTTCGCAACACGTTCGATACGTTTATCAACTGATTCTAAATCGGCTAAGATTAGTTCTAGGTTGATTGTTTCAATATCATCAATTGGATCTACTTTCCCTGAAACGTGCGTAATATTTTCGTCTTCAAAACAACGAACAACTTGGCAAATTGCATCTACTTGGCGAATGTGAGATAAGAATTTATTTCCTAAACCTTCACCTTTACTAGCACCTTTTACGATACCTGCAATATCAGTAAACTCAAATACAGTCGGAACAGTTTTTTTCGGTTCTACTAATTCCGTTAATTTATTTAAACGCTCATCTGGTACTTCTACAATTCCTACGTTTGGATCAATTGTACAGAATGGATAGTTTGCAGATTCTGCTCCTGCTTGTGTAATTGCATTAAATAAAGTGGACTTCCCTACGTTAGGTAATCCAACAATCCCAGCCGTTAATCCCATATTTTTCACTCCTATGTCTCAATCTTTCATCATTATAGATAGTAACGAAAAAAATGACAAGTTTCCTCCAAACGAAAAAAAGTAACAGCTACCCACTGCAACTGTTACTTTCTCTCTATTCTTCGTGCTTCACAAGTATTTTTTTCACCTTACGATCAAACTCTCTTCGAGGAATCATTACTGAATGGTCACATCCCTCGCACTTAATGCGGATATCCATTCCCATACGAATAATCTTCCAACGATTCTCCCCACATGGGTGGGCTTTCTTCATTTCCACAACATCGTACAAGTTATACTGCTTTTGCTCCATTCTCCAAACCCCTCTCCATACTAAATTGCTTTTTCACTCACTAATTCTTCACGATTATATAAAACCATACGTGGATATGGAATTTCAATACCATGTAAATCTAGACGATTTTTAATTTCTTTACGAAGTGCTCTTGCAATAACTGCATGTTGCATTGGCTCTACTTCAGCAATAACACGTAATATAACTTCTGAGGCAGCTAATGTTTGTACACCTAACAATTGAGGTGTTGTTACCATTTTTTCGTACTTTGCAGGTAATTCTTGTAATAAGTCTTCTATGACTTGCTCTGCTTTCGCTATGTCAGCCTCATACGAAATAGATACATCAACAAATGCTACACTATTACTAACTGAATAGTTCGTAACTTGAATGATACTTCCGTTTGGTAAAGTATGAATTTCACCTGTCCAGCTTTTTACTTTTGTTGTACGAAGTCCAATTTCTAAAACGACCCCTTCAAACTGACCAATTTTTACATAGTCACCGACTGAAAATTGATCTTCTAGCAAGATAAATAACCCTGTAATAACATCTTTTACTAAACTTTGAGCACCAAATCCGACTGCCAAACCAATTACCCCTGCACCGGCTAATAAACCTGATGCATTAATATTAAACACACCCAAAATCGCAATTAACATAATAAACATAACAACGTATGCCACAATATTTTCAAGTAACTTCGCTACTGTAACTGTACGACGTTCTGAAATTTGAATTGGCGAACGACTTCCCATACGAAACGCATTCCGTACAACCGCTCTTGCAATTCGTACTACAATTGCACCAATTGTTAAAATGATACATATTTTTAATGTCGCAATTCCAATATGAGCCCAACGATCAGCATCTAGTAAATACTGTTTCGTAGCATTAAACCACTTCGTTAATAAATCCATGTACCTCTACCTCTCCAGCCAAAATTTCTTTTTAGTTATCCTTCTTATTGTATCAGAAGTCTCCTAATTGCTGAAAAAATTTTATGACTTTAATTCCATTTGTTAACCTACATACAGGTATAAAATGGAACGAATATATATATACTAGTACTATTATTTCCGTTCTCACTTAAATTTTACAGCAAGTACGCACTTATAGTTTTCCATTTTACTCACCATATAACATATTTTGAAAATTTATTAAAAGGATGGGTGCTTCATGAATATTGGAAGTTTTCGCTTACCTTTTTTCGAAAAAGAAACTCAAAATGTTATGCACCAAGATTTAGAAGCCTCCGAGATAATTAGTAACTTCTTACTTTCCCATATCCCTATTAAGACTCATATACCAATTATTCTCGTTTGTATCGGAACAGATCGTTCCACAGGAGATGCACTCGGTCCGTTAGTCGGTACGAAACTAGAACAAGTAGAAATTACAAACTTCCAAGTGTTCGGTACACTAGATGATCCAGTACATGCGCTAAACTTAGAGGAAAAAATTCAGAATATACAGAAAGATAGTCCTACTTCATTTATAATTGCAGTTGATGCCTGTTTAGGAAAGTCTCAAAGTATTGGTTCCATCACTACCGGAATGGGACCTAGTAAACCTGGAGCTGCGATGAATAAGAAATTACCGGCAGTTGGTGATTTACATATTCATGGCATCGTAAATCTAAATGGTTTTATGGAATTTTTCGTCCTGCAAAATACAAGATTAAGTTTAGTTATGAAAATGGCTGATGTAATTGCACAAAGCATAAAAGAAACAGACCAAAAATTATCTGTATTAAAAAAAGCAAACCATCTATAAATAATAAGATGGTTTGCTTTTTAGTTTTTCTGCGCTAATAATTCTAAAATACGATTTAAATCTTCTTTATTGAAAAATTCAATTTCGATTTTACCTTTTTCTTTTTTTGTTTCTTTAATTTTTACATCTGTGCCAAACTTTTCTCTTAAGAATGTTTCGCGTTCTACGAAAAATATATTTCTTTCTTTTTTCACTTGTTTTGTTTCACGTGAAACGCGTTGATTGATCTCCTGAACAATTTTCTCTAATTGACGAACATTTAATCCTTCTTTTTCAATTCGTTTCAATAAAGCTTTCAATTGTTCTTCATCTTTTATCGTAAGCAAGGTTCTCCCATGAGCCATTGAAAGTTGACCATTTGCAATCATATCTTGAACAAAAGAAGGGAGGCTCAATAACCGCGTATAGTTTGCAATGTAAGGTCTACTCTTACCAAGACGTTTTGCTAATTGTTCTTGCGTCACATTTAGCTCATTCATTAACATTTGATATGCCATTGCTTCTTCCATTGGATTTAAATCTTCTCGTTGTAAGTTTTCAAGCAATGCAAACTCCATCATTTGCTGCTCATTTAATTGTCTTACAACGGCAGGTACTTTTTCGAGTCCCGCCTCTTTAGCAGCACGATATCTTCTTTCACCTGCAACAATTTCATATCCTTTAATACTCTTTCTAGCAATTAACGGTTGTAATATGCCGTGCTCTTTAATAGAGGCCGATAATTCCTGAATCGCCTCTTTATTAAAGTGTTTACGTGGTTGATATGGATTCGGCCTTAATTCAGTTATCGTAATCTCCTGAATTGTCTCTTCTTCTTTCACATCTAAATCAGGAAAAAACACATTGATTCCTCTTCCTAATCCTTTAGCCACCTGCAATCACTTCCTCTGCTAAATCTATATATACTTCTGCCCCTCTTGATTTAGCGTCATACTGCATAATTGGTTTCCCATGACTTGGTGCTTCACTCAAACGAACATTACGAGGGATAATTGAACGGTATACTTTATCTCTAAAGTATTTTTTCACTTCATCTATAACTTGAATCCCTAAATTTGTACGGGCATCTAACATTGTTAGCAATACGCCTTGAATTGCTAGGTTTTTATTTAAGTGCTTTTGCACCAGTCGAACTGTATTTAATAGCTGACTTAACCCTTCTAGTGCGTAATATTCGCATTGAACAGGAATAATAACAGAATCTGCTGCAGTTAATGCATTAATCGTTAATAACCCTAAGGACGGGGGACAGTCGATAATAATATAATCATATTCATCACGAACTGGCTGTAATGCCCTTTGCAAACGTACTTCCCGGGAAATAGTCGGTACCAATTCAATTTCAGCACCTGCTAATTGAATTGTAGCGGGTAGAACATCTAAGTTTTCAGTTGCGGTTTTCTGTATAACCCCTTGAACATCTGCATCTTCCACAAGAACATTGTAAATACATTGATCTAATTCGGATTTTTCAATTCCCACACCCGTCGTTGCATTTCCTTGAGCATCAATATCTACAAGAAGGACCTTTTTACCTACTTGTGCCAATCCAGCCCCTAAATTAACAGATGTTGTTGTTTTTCCAACGCCACCCTTTTGATTGGCTATAGCAATGATTTTTCCCATGATGTCACCTACTTTCAACCTTTCTATCTTATTCTAGTAACAATTACGTTTATTGTAACATGAAATAAAAGTTTTTCTTTTACGTCCTTATTAAACTTCAAAATTTATTTCTAAACTCCTTCTTCATCTAACAAGAAAATATAGTAAAAGAGACCTATCCAATAGGATCAGGTCTCTAACACGCCATTATTATTTTTTCTTCGGAATTTGAATTGTAATTTGATAGTACTCGTCAAACTCTTCTTCCTCAGAATTAACATTTAAACCACTGTCAGCAACCATTTGTAATGACTGCCTAATTGTATTCATGGCAATTCTTGTATCTCGACTTACTGCTTTTTGCTTTGCCTTACGCTTCGGTTTTGCTTCCTCTAGTAATTTCGCAATTCGTTCCTCTGTTTGCTTTACATTCAGTTGTTTCTCCACAATTTCCTGTAAAACCTTTAGTTGTAATTCCTCATTCTTTAAAGGGATGAGCGCACGGGCATGGCGTTCTGTAATACTTTTTTCTAATAACGCATTTTTTATTTCTTCAGGCAACTTTAACAATCGCAACTTATTTGCGATTGTGGATTGTCCTTTTCCGAGTCTTTGTGCCAATGCTTCTTGCGTTAAATTATGTAACTCAATTAGCTTTTGATATGCCACAGCTTCCTCGATTGCTGTTAGTTCCTCACGTTGCAAGTTTTCAATTAAAGCCACAGAAGCTGTTTCTGTATCATTTAAGTTTTTTATAATTGCAGGAACTTTTTCCCACCCTAACTTTGTTGCTGCACGGAAACGCCTTTCTCCAGCAATAATCTCGTACTTATCATCCTCATATTGCCTCACAACAATTGGCTGAATAAGTCCGTGTGTACGAATCGTTAATGCTAGTTCCTCAATACGCGCATCATCAAAAACTGTTCGTGGTTGATAACGGTTAGGGGTAATATTTACTATCGGAATTTCTTGTATTTCTTCATATACCTTTTTATCTATTTCTTCATGGCTTTCGTCTTGTAATTCGAATTCGCTCTCTTTATCTCCAAAGCCAAATAAACGAGAAAACGTATTTTTCATACATATTCCACCACCTTTAGGCCTATTGACTATTCTCCATAAAATGTTTCCTATGAAACATTTACGTTTTCATTTATATAATTTAATCTTACGTCTAATAAGATTTATTTTTCAATAGGTAATTTATTGGGTGTTCCCGGTTTGCGTGGATATTTCTTTGGTGTCTTGCGCTTTTTCTCGATTAATAAAATATTACGTTCACTTTCTTCAAACGGTAATTGGAACGTAGACATTTCTTTTAAATCCCCGCCTAGCACCTCTAAAGCATACTTGCCATTTTCAATTTCTTCGTTTGCTGCAGCACC
This sequence comes from Bacillus cereus group sp. BfR-BA-01381, assembly GCF_022663555.1. Lineage (NCBI taxonomy): Bacteria > Bacillati > Bacillota > Bacilli > Caryophanales > Bacillaceae > Bacillus > Bacillus cereus group sp. BfR-BA-01381. The sequence goes on along the minus strand of NZ_JAKUFR010000065.1, from coordinate 16,292 downwards.
TTTCATTGCAATGAATGTTCCCCCAACTTTTACAAGTGGTAAACATAGCTCACTTAATACTGAAAGACGCGCGACTGCACGTGCCATTACAATATCGTACGCTTCACGTACACCTTCTTTTTTTCCAAATGTCTCAGCACGATCATGACAAAACGCGACGTCACTCAATTCCAACTTTTGTGCTAAATGATTTAAGAAATTAATACGTTTTTGCAATGAGTCTACAATCGTCACTTTTAAATGCGGGAAACAGATTTTTAAAGGAATACTTGGGAATCCAGCTCCTGCGCCAACATCACAAATTGAGAATGGTTTTGAAAAATCGTAATAAAAAGCAGCTGTAATGGAATCAAAAAAGTGTTTTAAATATACTTCCTCTTTTTCCGTAATAGCCGTTAAGTTCATTTTTTCATTCCACTCTACTAATGTTTCGAAGTAGATTTCGAACTGCTCTAACTGTCTAGAAGAGAGGGTGATACCCTTCTCTTCTAGCATAGATTGAAATTGTTCTATGTTCATCTAACAATATCTCCTTACTATTTATTGGTTCGATACTCGCGCAATTTTTCCTTGTTCAATATACACAAGTAAAATGGAAATGTCTGCTGGATTTACGCCCGATATACGTGAAGCCTGCCCCACTGAAAGTGGACGAACATCTTTCAATTTCTGTCTAGCTTCTGACGCAAGGCTAGAAATCGCATCATAATCAATATCGACAGGAATTTTTTTGCTTTCCATCTTCTTCATACGCTCTACTTGCTGTAAAGATTTTTCGATATATCCTTCGTACTTAATCTGAATTTCAACTTGTTCTGTAACTTCATCGCTTAATTCTACTTCACTTGGTACTAAAAGATGGATATGCTCATATGTCATCTCTGGACGACGTAATAAGTCACTTGCACGTATTCCATCTTTCAATTCACTTCCACCAATATTGCGAATTAATTCTTGAACTTCAGGACGTGGTTTAATAATAATGCTACTTAAACGTTCCTTTTCCTGTTCAATTTGTAATTTTTTATTTGTAAATCGCTCATAGCGTTCTTCTTTAATTAATCCAATTTCACGACCAATTTCAGTTAAACGAAGATCCGCATTATCATGGCGTAATAATAGACGATACTCTGCACGAGATGTTAATAAGCGATATGGTTCATTCGTCCCTTTCGTTACAAGATCATCAATTAAGACACCAATATAAGCATCCTCACGACCTAAAATAACTTCTTTCTTACCTAAAGAACGACATGCCGCATTAATTCCGGCCATAAGCCCTTGTCCTGCCGCCTCTTCGTAACCAGAAGTTCCGTTAATTTGTCCTGCTGTATATAAATTTTTAATTTTTTTCGTTTCAAGTGTCGGCCATAGTTGCGTCGGCACAATTGCATCATATTCAATTGCATAACCTGTACGCATCATTTCAACATTTTCTAGACCAGGAATTGTTCTAAGCATATCACGTTGTACGTCTTCTGGTAAGCTTGTGGATAAACCTTGTACGTACACTTCTTGTGTGTTACGTCCTTCTGGCTCTAAGAAAATTTGATGACGTGGCTTATCATTAAACCTTACTACCTTGTCTTCAATTGAAGGACAGTATCTAGGACCTGTTCCCTTAATCATACCAGAATACATAGCTGAGCGATGTAGGTTTTCATCTATTAAACGATGTGTTTCCGTACTTGTATACGTTAACCAACATGGAATTTGATCCATAATAAACTTTGTCGTTTCAAAAGAGAACGCTCGTGGTTTATCATCACCTGGCTGAATTTCTGTTTTACTGTAATCGATCGTATTACTATTTACGCGCGGAGGTGTACCTGTTTTAAATCTAACAAGATCAAATCCAAGCTCCTCTAAATGTTCCGATAAAGTAATAGATGGTTGTTGATTATTTGGACCACTCGAATATTTTAAATCTCCCATAATAATCTCACCACGTAAAAACGTCCCAGTCGTAATTACGACTGTCTTTGCTGTATATTCAGCACCTGCTTGCGTAATTACCCCTTTACATTCGCCGTCTTCAACGATTAAACGCTCTACCATTCCCTGGAACAACGTTAAGTTTGGTGTTTCTTCAATTGTTTTCTTTAATTCATGCTGGTAAGAGAACTTATCTGCTTGTGCTCGAAGTGCACGTACAGCTGGTCCTTTACCTGTATTTAACATACGCATTTGAATATGCGTTTTATCAATGTTGCGTCCCATTTCTCCGCCTAATGCATCAATTTCACGAACAACAATCCCTTTTGCTGGTCCACCAACAGAAGGGTTACATGGCATAAACGCTACCATATCTAAGTTAATTGTTAACATTAATGTTTTGGAGCCCATTCGTGCTGCCGCAAGACCAGCTTCACATCCTGCATGACCTGCACCGATTACTATGACATCGTATGAACCGGCATTGTATCCCATTGTTTATTCCTCCTAATAATCTCTATCTTTCTGAAACATCACTATATTATTTTCCTAAACAAAATTGAGAGAACAACTGGTCAATTAGGCTTTCATGAACAGTGTCACCAGTAATTTCACCAAGTATTTCCCACGTTCTTGTTAAATCAATTTGCACCATATCAATTGGAACACCATTTTCTATCGCCTCAATTGCATCTCCAATTGTTTTTCCTGCTTGTGTTAATAATCCAATATGTCTCGCATTAGAAACATATGTTACATCTGCAGAATCAATTGTTCCTTCAAAGAATAAATCAGCGATTGCCGTTTCAAGCTCATCTATTCCTTGTTCCTCAATTAACGACGTTGTAATAACACGATTCCCCGCTGCCAATTCTATAACACGTTCCACATCGATTGCTTGCGGTAAATCTGTCTTATTTACAATAACAATGAAATCTTTTCCTTGTACGGCACGGAATAGATCTTCATCCTCATTTGTTAAAGCTTCGCTATAATTAACGACAACTAGCACTAAATCAGCTTGACTCATCATTTCTTTTGAACGCTCTACACCAATTCGTTCAACAACATCTTCTGTTTCACGAATTCCAGCTGTATCTATAAGTTTAAGTGGTACACCACGCACATTAACGTACTCTTCAATAACATCACGAGTTGTTCCTGCAATATCAGTTACAATTGCCTTTTTCTCCTGAACGAGACTATTTAATAGCGATGATTTCCCAACATTAGGTCTACCGATGATTGCAGTAGCAATACCTTCACGTAAAATCTTTCCTTGCTTCGATGTTTCTAATATTTTTGCAATTTCAGCACGAACATGTGTAGCTTTCTCAATTAAAATATTATGTGTCATTTCTTCCACGTCATCATATTCCGGGTAATCTATGTTTACCTCAACATGAGCTAACGTTTCTAATATATCCTGACGCAGACGACCGATTAATTTAGATAATCGTCCTTCCATTTGATTAATCGCTACGTTCATTGCACGATCTGTTTTTGCACGGATTAAGTCCATAACAGCTTCTGCTTGTGATAAATCAATACGGCCATTTAAAAAAGCACGTTTTGTAAATTCACCAGGTTCCGCTAATCGTACTCCTTGCGCTAAAATAAGCTGCAATACTTTATTTACTGAAACAAGTCCACCATGACAGTTAATTTCTACTATATTTTCACGTGTAAAAGTCCTTGGTGCACGCATAATAGACACCATTACTTCTTCAATAACCTGATTTGTATCTAAATCAACAATATGACCATAATGAATTGTGTGAGAAGGAACCTCTGTTAAATCCTTCCCTTTAAAAATACGATTAACTTTTTCAATCGCATCATCCCCACTTACTCGAACAATGGCAATTGCACCCTCTCCAAGCGCTGTGGAAATCGCGGCAATTGTATCAAATTCCATGTCCTTTCACCTCACTTGCTTATTTATCTCTATTTCAACATGATTATTTTCTTCACTAAATTATTAGAATACCATAACGAACCTATCTACAAAAGAATAATAACTCATTTTATTATGTCCTCATGTAAAAAACACTAAACTTATTCACAGTGGATAAGTTTAGTGTTTTTTAGTTATCCACACCTATTTTCCCCTCAAAAAAACCGGCACTCAATTGAGTAACCGGTCACTTGGAAGATATTACAACATGTCGATGTGGTTCTTTTCCTTCAGAAGTTGTAATGATATTTTGATGATTAGATAATGCTTGGTGGATAATCTTTCGTTCAAAAGATGGCATAGGCTCCAATACAACTCTTTTTTTCGTACTTACTACTTGTTTTGCTAATCGATAAGAAAGTGCTTCTAACGTAGCTTTTCTTTTACTACGATAATTTTCAGCATCTAATGTGATACCAATGTACTGCTTTGTATTACGATTCGCCACAAGTTTTGTTAAATACTGTAAAGAATTTAAGGTGTTCCCTCTTTTTCCAATCAAAACACCTACATTTTTGCCATGAATTGTAAATTCAACTTCGCGTCCTTTTACAATTTTACTAATCTCAGCTTCCACACCCATATCGTGAATAACATTTTTTAAATACTCTTCACATTCTTGAATTGGATCTTTCTTCAATACAACTTCTACTACTGCAGGTCGGTTCCCAAATAAACCTAAGAACCCTCTCTTACCCTCATCGATAATATTTATATCTACTCGGTCTTTTGAAACATTTAGTTGTCTTAAAGCATCCTGTACTGCCAGCTCGACTGTTTGTCCTTTAGCAGTAATTATACTCACTTGCTTGATCCTCCTGCCTTACTAGCCTTAATTTCCGGCCCTTTGATCAAGTACATTTGAGCGATACCAAAGATATTACCAACAACCCAGTAAAGCGATAATGCAGCTGGGAAGTTAATTGCAAAGATTAAAATCATGATTGGCATTAACCAAATCATCATTGCCATTTGCGGATTTTGACCAGCAGTTCCTGCCATTGCAAGTTTTTGCTGAATAAATGTCGTAATTGCCGCAACAACCGGTAAGATATAGTACGGATCTGCCTGTCCTAAGTCGAACCATAAGAATGTATGCTTACTAATTTCTGATGTTCTCATAATCGCATGGTAAAACGCGAATAAAATAGGCATCTGAACAAAGATTGGTAAACATCCTGCTAATGGATTTACACCATTTTTTTGATATAACTGCATCATTTCTTGTTGTAGTTTTTGCTGCGTTGCTTGATCTTTAGAGCTATATTTCTCTTTTAACTTCACCATTTCTGGTTGTAACGCTTGCATTGCTTTCGTACTCTTCGTTTGTTTAATCATTAATGGTAATAATGCAAAACGAATAATAAGAGTCGTAACAACGATTGCTAAACCATAATTACTACCAAATAAGTTGGCAAAATACGTAATTAACTGAGAAAGCGGGTATACGAAGTATTCATTCCAAATTCCAGTGCTTTTTGGTGTAATTGGCTGATTTACTTCACTACAGCCAGCAGTAATCGCCATTAATACAACAACCATGGCTAGTAAACCTAATTTCTTTTTCAAAGCCTACTCCTCCTTGTATCGGTATGTATATAGTGTAATTCATTTCCTTACGCTACTTTTTTATTCTTTTCATACCAGAGCGTTTAAAGACATGAATTAAGCTTTTCTTTACTTCTTCATATGTCATCTCTGCACAAGGCTTCCTTGCTATTATAACAAAATCTTTTCCAGAATCTATCTCATCTTTTAATTCTGTGATCGACTGGCGAATCATACGTTTAATTCGGTTACGCACTACTGCATTTCCTATTTTCTTGCTGACAGAAAGGCCAATACGAAAGTTTGGCTGCTCTTCTTTATCTAGTTGATAGACAACAAATTGACGATTCGCATTCGATTTTCCTTTTTGAAAAACCGTCTGGAATTCATCATTCTTTTTTATACGATGTTTTTTCTTCATATCAATTGACACTCCTGTAGTTCATCAGCGGAAATTCACTATTATTAGAAAAAAAGACCACTGAACGATCAGTGGTCTACGCAGATAATACTTTTCTTCCTTTACGACGACGAGCTGCTAGCACTTTACGTCCGTTCGCTGTGCTCATACGGCTGCGGAAACCATGTACTTTGCTGCGCTTACGTTTATTTGGTTGGTAAGTTCTTTTCATTATATGACACCTCCCTGAGGAATATCTGTTAAAGACAGTCTTATAAATTATAGTTAATCAACTAGGAAAATGTCAATGGTTCTAGAAATTTTCATCAAATATTCATTTTGAACCTATTCACATACTTTTTCACAGACGCTATATTTCCTTGTGGATAAATATTTTTTCTTGTTTTTTATATCCACAAACTCTTTTCGTACTTTTACACAGTATATCGTGTTGTGGACAAGTTTATTCCACAAGGTATTGATTTTGTGGATAACTTTCTTAATTTCATTGCTATAGCTACTTTTTTTTGATATTATAGTTGTGTTTTCACTTTGAATAAGTTTTCCACATCTTTATCTTATCCACAATTTGTGTATAACATGTGGACAGTTTTAATCACATGTGGGTAAATGATTATCCACATTCGCTTTTTTTGTCGAAAACCCTATCTCATATACAAACGACGTTTTTAGGTTTTAAAATACGTTTCGTATAAATATACATTTTATATTTATTTAGGTTGTACATTTGTTGCGCAACCTTATTCTTTTACCATCTTAGTAAAGGAGGGACACCTTTGGAAAACATCTCTGATTTATGGAACAGCGCCTTAAAAGAACTAGAAAAAAAGGTCAGTAAACCAAGTTATGAAACATGGTTAAAATCAACGACCGCACATAATTTAAAAAAAGATGTATTAACAATTACGGCTCCAAATGAATTCGCCCGCGATTGGCTAGAATCTCATTATTCAGAGCTAATTTCGGAAACACTTTATGATTTAACAGGGGCAAAACTAGCTATTCGCTTTATTATTCCCCAAAGTCAAGCTGAAGAGGAGATCGATCTTCCTCCTTCTAAACCGAATTCAGCACAAGATGATTCTAATCATTTACCACAGAGTATGCTAAATCCAAAATATACGTTTGATACGTTTGTTATTGGCTCTGGTAACCGTTTTGCTCACGCTGCTTCATTGGCCGTAGCCGAAGCGCCAGCTAAAGCATATAATCCCCTCTTTATTTATGGGGGAGTTGGACTTGGAAAGACCCATTTAATGCATGCAATTGGCCATTATGTAATTGAACATAACCCAAATGCCAAAGTTGTATATTTATCATCAGAAAAATTTACAAATGAATTTATTAATTCTATTCGTGATAATAAAGCAGTCGATTTTCGTAATAAATACCGTAATGTGGATGTTTTATTGATAGATGATATTCAATTTTTAGCGGGAAAAGAACAAACTCAAGAAGAGTTTTTCCATACATTCAATGCATTACACGAAGAAAGTAAACAAATTGTAATTTCCAGTGATCGGCCACCAAAAGAAATTCCAACTTTAGAAGATCGTCTTCGTTCTCGCTTTGAATGGGGACTCATTACGGATATTACGCCACCAGATTTAGAAACACGAATTGCAATTTTGCGCAAAAAGGCAAAGGCTGAAGGACTTGATATACCAAATGAGGTCATGCTTTATATTGCAAATCAAATCGATTCAAATATTCGTGAACTAGAAGGTGCACTCATCCGAGTTGTAGCTTATTCATCTTTAATTAATAAAGATATTAATGCTGATTTAGCAGCTGAAGCACTTAAAGATATTATTCCAAATTCTAAACCAAAAATTATCTCCATTTATGATATTCAAAAAGCTGTCGGAGATGTTTATCAAGTAAAATTGGAAGATTTCAAGGCGAAAAAGCGAACGAAATCAGTTGCCTTCCCTCGCCAAATTGCAATGTATTTATCACGTGAACTGACAGACTCCTCCTTACCTAAAATAGGTGAAGAATTCGGTGGACGCGATCATACAACCGTTATCCATGCTCATGAAAAAATTTCTAAGCTACTTAAGACGGACACGCAATTACAAAAGCAAGTTGAAGAAATTAACGATATTTTAAAGTAGTAGCTGAATAGTGTGAATAACTTTCCTTGTTTTACGCACAGTCTATCCACATGTAGATAGACTGTTTTTACATCTCTCAACGGAGTTATCCACATATCCACAAGCCCTATTACTATTACTACTATTTTTTATCTTTATTAATTAAATAAAATCTTATACTTACCGGAGGTTTTTCTTTATGCGTTTTACAATACAAAAAGACTATCTTGTAAGAAGTGTACAAGATGTAATGAAGGCTGTTTCTTCTCGTACAACAATTCCAATCCTTACAGGAATTAAAGTTGTAGCTACGGAAGAAGGCGTTACGTTAACAGGAAGCGATGCTGATATTTCGATTGAATCTTTTATCCCAGTTGAAGAGGATGGAAAAGAAATCGTAGAAGTGAAACAATCAGGAAGTATTGTTTTACAGGCGAAATATTTTAGTGAAATTGTAAAAAAATTACCTAAAGAAACTGTAGAAATTTCTGTAGAAAATCATTTAATGACAAAAATAACTTCTGGGAAATCAGAGTTTAATTTAAATGGTTTAGATTCTGCAGAATATCCGTTGTTACCACAAATTGAAGAACATCATGTTTTTAAGATTCCGACGGATTTACTTAAACATATGATCAGACAAACTGTATTTGCAGTTTCCACTTCTGAAACAAGACCGATCTTGACAGGTGTAAACTGGAAGGTATATAACAGCGAACTAACTTGCATTGCTACAGATAGTCACAGGTTAGCTCTTCGAAAAGCAAAAATTGAAGGCATTGCAGATGAATTCCAAGCAAATGTTGTTATTCCGGGGAAAAGCTTAAATGAATTAAGCAAAATTCTAGATGAGTCTGAAGAAATGGTAGATATCGTTATTACGGAGTATCAAGTATTATTCCGTACAAAACATTTATTATTCTTCTCAAGATTGTTAGAAGGAAATTATCCTGATACAACTCGCTTAATTCCAGCGGAGAGTAAAACAGATATTTTTGTAAATACAAAAGAATTTTTACAAGCAATTGATCGTGCATCTCTGTTAGCAAGAGATGGTCGTAATAATGTTGTGAAATTATCAACTTTAGAGCAGGCAATGCTAGAAATTTCTTCGAATTCACCAGAAATCGGAAAAGTAGTAGAAGAAGTTCAATGTGAAAAAGTAGATGGGGAAGAGTTAAAAATATCTTTTAGTGCAAAATATATGATGGATGCACTAAAAGCATTAGATAGTACTGAAATTAAGATTAGCTTTACTGGAGCAATGAGACCATTCTTAATTCGTACAGTAAATGATGAATCCATTATTCAATTAATTTTACCGGTTCGTACTTACTAAGTAAGAAATAAGGGTTGCTAGTTTTCAGATGCTAGTAGCCCTTATTTGATTTTTGGGTATTACTTTCCTAATGCTAGTTTATTTAGTACAATGAAAGAATGAACACTTTCAGAAAGTGAGCGATTTTATGAAACGTATTAAAATTTCAACAGAGTATATTACACTAGGACAATTTTTAAAGTTAGCCGATGTAATTGATACAGGTGGCGCTGTAAAATGGTTTTTACAAGAATATGAAGTGTACGTGAATCAAGAACTTGAAAATAGAAGAGGTCGCAAACTATATGCGAACGATATTATTGAAATTCCAGGAAGCGGAAGTTTCCAAGTTCAGTCATAAAGGGGGAGCCCCTTGTTTATTTCAGAAATACAATTAAAAAACTATCGCAATTATGAAAATTTAGAGCTTTCCTTTGAAGATAAGGTAAATGTAATTATCGGCGAGAATGCGCAAGGGAAAACGAATTTGATGGAAGCTATTTATGTTTTAGCGATGGCGAAATCTCATAGAACTTCTAATGATCGCGAGCTTATCCGTTGGGATGAAGATTTCGGTCAAATTAAAGGAAAGCTACAAAAGAGAAATAGTTCTTTGTCTTTGGAATTAAATATCTCGAAAAAAGGTAAAAAGGCAAAATTAAATCAACTTGAACAACAAAAATTGAGTCAATATATTGGCGTGATGAATGTTGTCATGTTTGCCCCAGAAGATTTAAATCTTGTAAAAGGAAGCCCTCAAGTAAGAAGACGCTTTTTAGATATGGAATTAGGCCAAATAGCTCCGGTCTATTTGTATGAATTGAGTCAATATCAAAAGGTGCTCACACAACGAAATCACTTGCTGAAAAAGATGCAAGGGAATAGTAAGAATGAGGAAACGATGTTGGATGTATTTACACTTCAACTTATTGAGCATGGTACAAAAATTTTGCAAAAACGCTTTGAATTTTTGCATTTACTACAAGAATGGGCAGCTCCAATTCATCGTGGTATAAGCCGTGGGCTAGAAGAATTAGAAATTGTCTATAAACCGAGCGTAGATGTATCAGAATCAATGGATTTGTCGAAAATAAAAGAAGTATACTATGAAAGTTTTCAATCCGTGAAACAACGTGAAATTTTCCGTGGTACGACTTTAATTGGTCCTCATCGTGATGATTTACAATTCTTCGTTAATAGTAAAAATGTTCAAGTCTTTGGTTCGCAAGGACAACAACGAACGACCGCACTGTCCCTAAAATTAGCTGAAATTGAATTGATTTACTCAGAAGTTAAGGAATATCCGATTCTTCTATTGGATGATGTATTATCAGAATTAGATGATTATCGTCAATCGCATCTGTTAAATACAATTCAAGGAAAAGTGCAAACATTTGTGACAACGACGAGTGTCGACGGAATTGAACACGAAACATTAAAAGAAGCGAAAACAATTCATGTAACGAACGGCACGGTAGATTGTGAAATAGATAGGGCATAATCCCTGTTTAAATGGAAAAGTAGGTGATCTTTGTGTCAATGGAACAAAAGCAAATGCAAGAAAATTCATATGATGAAAGTCAAATACAGGTACTTGAAGGACTAGAAGCAGTTCGAAAACGCCCTGGTATGTATATTGGATCTACAAGCGGAAAAGGACTTCACCATCTTGTATGGGAAATCGTCGATAATAGTATTGATGAGGCACTTGCAGGGTACTGTGATGAAATTAACGTTAGTATCGAAGAAGATAATAGTATTCGTGTAACGGATAATGGACGTGGTATTCCAGTTGGTATACAAGAAAAAATGGGACGTCCTGCTGTAGAAGTTATTATGACCGTTCTTCATGCCGGTGGTAAGTTTGGCGGCGGCGGTTATAAAGTTTCTGGTGGTCTGCATGGTGTTGGGGCATCTGTAGTAAATGCCCTATCAACAGAACTAGAGGTGTTTGTACATCGTGAAGGTAAAATCCATTATCAAAAATACGAAAGAGGTATTCCGGTTGCGGATTTAAAAGTCATTGGTGACACAGATCAAACAGGAACGATAACTCGATTTAAACCAGATCCAGAAATTTTTCAGGAAACAACAGTATACGAATTTGATACGCTAGCAACTCGTATGCGTGAATTAGCATTTTTAAATCGTAATATTAAATTGACGATTGAAGATAAACGTGAACATAAGCAAAAGAAAGAATTCCATTATGAAGGTGGAATTAAATCATACGTTGAGCATTTGAATCGCTCAAAACAACCAATCCATGAAGAACCTGTATATGTAGAAGGATCAAAAGATGGTATTCAAGTTGAGGTTTCCTTACAGTATAACGAAGGATATACAAATAATATTTACTCATTTACGAATAACATTCATACGTATGAAGGTGGAACACATGAAGTTGGGTTTAAAACAGCTTTAACTCGCGTGATTAACGATTATGGACGTAAAAATAGTATTTTAAAAGATGCAGACAGTAACTTAACGGGTGAGGATGTTCGTGAAGGTTTAACTGCAATTGTATCAATTAAACATCCAAACCCACAATTTGAAGGACAAACGAAGACGAAACTTGGGAATAGTGAAGCGAGAACGATTACAGAGTCTGTGTTTTCAGAGGCATTTGAAAAGTTCTTACTAGAAAACCCGAATGTTGCACGAAAAATCGTAGAAAAAGGTACAATGGCAGCACGTGCACGTGTTGCAGCGAAAAAAGCGCGTGAATTGACACGTCGCAAGAGCGCATTAGAAGTTTCAAGTTTACCTGGTAAATTAGCAGATTGTTCTTCGAAAGATCCAGCAATTAGTGAAATTTACATTGTAGAGGGTGACTCTGCCGGAGGATCAGCAAAGCAAGGTCGTGACCGTCACTTCCAAGCGATTTTACCGCTAAAAGGTAAAATTATTAACGTTGAAAAAGCAAGATTAGATAAAATTTTATCTAACGATGAAGTGCGTACAATTATTACTGCAATTGGTACGAACATTGGCGGAGATTTTGATATTGAAAAAGCTCGTTATCATAAAGTTATTATTATGACAGATGCCGACGTAGATGGTGCGCATATTCGTACCCTATTATTAACGTTCTTCTATCGTTATATGCGTCAAATTATTGAACATGGTTATATCTATATTGCACAGCCACCGTTGTTTAAAGTACAACAAGGTAAAAAAATTCAATATGCTTATAATGAGAAAGAGCTTGAAAAGATTTTAGCTGAATTACCAGCTCAACCGAAACCTGGTATCCAACGTTACAAAGGTTTAGGAGAAATGAACCCAACTCAGCTTTGGGAAACGACAATGGACCCAGAAGTACGTTCATTACTTCAAGTTTCCCTTCAAGATGCAATTGAAGCAGATGAAACATTTGAAATTTTAATGGGGGATAAAGTAGAGCCACGCCGTAACTTTATCCAAGAAAATGCAAAATACGTGAAAAACCTTGATATTTAAATGAGTAATGACAGGAATCTGAGTATTCCTGTCTTCTACATATAAATCAATGTATGTGTAACGGAAATGTAAGAGGAGGTGCTCGTTGATGTCAGACAATCAACAACAAGCACGAATTCGAGAAATTAATATTAGCCATGAAATGCGTACCTCATTTTTAGATTACGCAATGAGTGTTATCGTATCTCGTGCATTACCAGATGTTCGTGATGGATTAAAACCTGTGCATCGTAGGGTTCTATATGCGATGAATGATTTAGGAATTACGGCTGATAAAGCGTATAAGAAATCAGCTCGTATTGTTGGTGAAGTAATCGGTAAGTATCACCCTCATGGTGATTCAGCTGTTTATGAAACGATGGTACGTATGGCGCAAGATTTCAGTCAACGTTATATGCTTGTTGATGGGCATGGTAACTTTGGATCTGTCGATGGAGATTCAGCGGCAGCGATGCGTTATACAGAAGCAAGAATGTCTAAGATTTCTATGGAATTAATTCGTGATATTTCAAAAAATACGATTGATTATCAAGATAACTATGATGGTTCTGAAAGAGAGCCGATTGTATTACCAGCGCGTTTTCCTAACTTACTAGTAAATGGTACGACAGGTATTGCAGTTGGTATGGCAACGAATATTCCGCCGCATCAACTTGGCGAAGTAATTGATGGAGTATTGGCATTAAGTCATAATCCTGATATTACTATTGCAGAATTAATGGAGTGCATTCCAGGACCAGATTTCCCGACGGCAGGTTTAATTTTAGGAAGAAGTGGTATTCGTAGAGCGTATGAAACAGGACGCGGTTCTATTATACTTCGTGCTAAAGTTGAAATTGAAGAGAAGTCAAATGGCAAACAATCTATTATCGTAACGGAACTACCTTATCAAGTGAATAAGGCGCGATTAATTGAAAAAATTGCAGAATTAGTTCGCGATAAGAAAATTGAAGGTATTACAGATTTACGTGATGAATCAGATCGAAATGGTATGCGTATTGTTATGGAAGTACGTCGTGATGCCAATGCTAATGTATTATTAAATAACTTATATAAACATACAGCACTTCAAACAAGCTTTGGTATTAACATGCTGTCTCTTGTAAATGGAGAGCCGCAAGTACTGAACTTAAAACAAAATTTATATCATTACTTGGAACATCAAAAAGTAGTAATTCGTAGACGTACTGCTTATGAACTAGAAAAAGCAGAAGCGCGTGCTCATATTTTAGAAGGGTTACGAATTGCCTTAGACCACCTGGATGAAGTTATTACATTAATTCGTAGTTCGAAAACAGCGGAAATTGCAAAGCAAGGTTTAATGGAGCGTTTCGGCTTAAGTGAAAAACAAGCGCAAGCTATTTTAGATATGCGTTTACAACGTTTAACAGGATTAGAACGCGAAAAAATTGAACAAGAATATCAAGATTTAATGAAGTTAATCGCTGAATTAAAAGCGATCTTAGCGGATGAAGAAAAGGTTCTTGAGATTATTCGTGAAGAATTAACGGAAGTAAAAGAGCGCTTCAATGATAAGAGACGCACGGAAATTACAATTGGTGGTATGGAGTCTATTGAAGATGAAGACTTGATTCCAGAACAAAACATCGCTATTACGTTAACTCATAATGGTTATATTAAGAGGTTACCAGCTTCTACGTACAAAACACAGAACCGTGGCGGACGTGGTGTGCAAGGAATGGGAACAAATGATGATGATTTCGTAGAGCATTTATTAACTACTTCTACGCATGATCATATTCTATTCTTCACTAATAAGGGGAAAGTATACCGTACGAAAGGATATGAAATCCCAGAGTATAGTCGTACAGCGAAAGGTATACCTATTATTAACCTATTAGGTGTAGATAAGGGTGAATGGATTAACGCGATTATTCCAATTCGCGAATTTGGTGACGATGAGTTCTTATTCTTCACAACAAAACAAGGTATCTCTAAGAGAACGCCACTTTCATCATTTGCGAATATACGTACAAATGGTTTGATTGCAATCTCTCTTCGTGAAGAGGATGAAGTAATATCTGTACGTTTAACATCTGGTGATAAGGATATTATTGTAGGAACAAGTAATGGTATGCTAATTCGTTTTAACGAGCAAGATGTGCGTTCTATGGGACGTAATGCGGCTGGTGTAAAAGCAATTACATTAGGTGAAGAAGATCAAGTTGTAGGTATGGAAATTGTCGAAGAGGATGTAAATGTTTTAATTGTAACGAAAAATGGTTATGGAAAACGTACGCCAATTGATGAATACCGTCTACAAAGCCGTGGTGGTAAAGGTCTGAAGACTTGTAATATTACAGATAAAAACGGTAAATTAGTAGCTGTTAAATCTGTAACAGGTGAAGAAGATATCATGTTAATTACAGCAGCGGGTGTTATTATTCGTATGCCGGTTGATCAAATCTCTCAAATGGGACGTAATACACAAGGTGTTCGTCTAATTCGATTAGAGGATGAGCAAGAGGTAGCGACAGTAGCAAAAGCACAAAAAGATGATGAGGAAGAAACGAGCGAAGAGGTTTCTTCAGAAGAATAAGAGGGGAGATATCTCCTCTCTTTATTTTTTTATAATAATACTTGCATAGGGAAGAGAAAGTCTATATAATAGGCAGAGTCAGCAAATGATAGATACAAGTTATCGAAAAAAACTTGTTGACGAAAATGATATACTGTGATATATTATAAAAGTCGCTGAAACGCGATGTTGAACTTTGAAAACTAAACGAAACAAACAACGTGAAACGTCAATTTTTATTTTAGATGCTAGACAAACTAACTTTATTGGAGAGTTTGATCCTGGCTCAGGATGAACGCTGGCGGCGTGCCTAATACATGCAAGTCGAGCGAATGGATTAAGAGCTTGCTCTTATGAAGTTAGCGGCGGACGGGTGAGTAACACGTGGGTAACCTGCCCATAAGACTGGGATAACTCCGGGAAACCGGGGCTAATACCGGATAACATTTTGAACCGCATGGTTCGGAATTGAAAGGCGGCTTCGGCTGTCACTTATGGATGGACCCGCGTCGCATTAGCTAGTTGGTGAGGTAACGGCTCACCAAGGCAACGATGCGTAGCCGACCTGAGAGGGTGATCGGCCACACTGGGACTGAGACACGGCCCAGACTCCTACGGGAGGCAGCAGTAGGGAATCTTCCGCAATGGACGAAAGTCTGACGGAGCAACGCCGCGTGAGTGATGAAGGCTTTCGGGTCGTAAAACTCTGTTGTTAGGGAAGAACAAGTGCTAGTTGAATAAGCTGGCACCTTGACGGTACCTAACCAGAAAGCCACGGCTAACTACGTGCCAGCAGCCGCGGTAATACGTAGGTGGCAAGCGTTATCCGGAATTATTGGGCGTAAAGCGCGCGCAGGTGGTTTCTTAAGTCTGATGTGAAAGCCCACGGCTCAACCGTGGAGGGTCATTGGAAACTGGGAGACTTGAGTGCAGAAGAGGAAAGTGGAATTCCATGTGTAGCGGTGAAATGCGTAGAGATATGGAGGAACACCAGTGGCGAAGGCGACTTTCTGGTC
>NZ_JAKUFR010000064.1:0-30253 GCF_022663555.1 Bacillus cereus group sp. BfR-BA-01381 | reverse complement strand
TAATTCAATTTCCCAATATGTAAACGTATAAGGGCTTTCTATGTGATTCTGTATATAAGAGAATAATGATGTTTCCGTATAAGATGTTGGCACGTCACTAGGAGTATTAAAGTGATAGAGAACTTTTCCGTTTTCCTCTACAACTTGAATCCAATCATTTTTCTCTTTAATTAAGTCTTTTACTTCAGCCTTTAACGAAATTTCGCCATCTTCTGAAGAGATATATCTGGAAATCGTAAAACTATCAGCATCTGGAATGTTCGGTTCGTATGAAGTACTCGTAACAAGAAAAAATAAATAAGTGAAAGCCGCTACTACAGCAATTAGTAATGTAACTAAAACAAATACGTGTTGCATGATAAACTGGATAATAAGTCGTTTATTAAAGTTCATATCGTCACCCTACTTTGTAATGAACTTATAGCCAAGCCCGCGAACAGTTTTTATATATTCTGGTTTACTTGGGTCTTGTTCAATTTTTTCACGTAGTTTTCGAATGTGGACCATAACGGTATTATCATCGCCATTATAGGCAGGTGCTCCCCAAACTTTCTCGTATATTTCTTCTTTCGAAAATACATAGTTCGGATTCTCGCAAAAGAAGAGTAATAGCTGAAATAGCTGGGCGGAACATTCGACAACATGTCCATTTACTGTAAGCTCTGCGGAATAGCGATCAATTTCAAATCTGCCAAATGAACTGGATTGTGCTTTTTGTTCGTGTGTCATTACTTGCTTCATATGTCTTCGGAGTTGTGCTTTCATACGAGCTACTACTTCAAGTGGATTAAATGGCTTCGTAATATAATCATCTGCACCGTGTGAAAATCCAGATATTTTATCTAAATCAGATGTTTTAGCTGTGAGGAAGAAGATAGGGCAATCTGTTTTCTGTCGAATGATGGGACAAATATCAAAACCAGATTGTCCAGGAAGCATGACATCTAAAATAATTAAGTCGTAATCGTTTTGCTGAGTGAGAGATAAAGCTATTTCAGCTGATGTTGCAGTTGTAATATGAGAAAAACCTTCTTTTTCAAGAATGGTAGTTAGTAATTGTAAAATTGCTGTTTCATCATCAACGAGCAAAATATTTGCTTCATACATAAAAAATCCCTCCTAATTTCCTCGAATATCATATCATCTTTCGGTAACTTATGGAATTTTTAAGGAAATTTTAAGGTTTTCTTTCTCAAAAAATTAAGAATCAAATGATATGATAAAAGTAACATAGGGGAGGAGATGAGTGTGAATCCGTTTCAAACGATGCGAGCTAGATATTTTTTAATTGTATTTGCACTATTAACTGTAGTTGCAAGAGCCAGTAATGAATTGATAGAAAATACATTTCATATGCAAAATTCTACTTTTATAAATATTCTTATATTCTATATTCTGCCGATTACGTGGATTTTTTTTGAGTATAAAAAACACCGTGTTGCATTTTCATTATTTATTAATAGAAATGAAACATTTAACCTGGTGCAAGTTTTATACATTACGATCATGTTATGCGTGTTTAGTTATGGATATCTTATTTTGTACATGTATAGCTTTGCGTGGATTACACCGACATTTATTATGAACGCATTACGTGAACCGATTATGGATAGAACTGGAGGATATGTTTATCAAGTTATTATGGTCGTATTCATCGCACCAATTATTGGGGAATTTGTTTTTCGCGGATTTTTACTGCAACGCTTCGCAGCAAAATGGGGAACGAGTATAGCGATCATTGTTGTAGCAATATTGTTTGCATTGTTACACGTTGATTTCCTAGGTGCAATTGTATTTAGCGTTGTACTATCAATCGTATATATTCGTACGAATAGTTTACTCATGCCAATCGCTATTCACATGTTAAACAATGCATTTGTAATCGGTGCTTCTTTTTTAATAAATAAAGAAGAGATAATGAGTTTTGCAGATTTCTCAAATTATACGACGTTCTTTCCAGGACTTATTATTTTTATAACAGGATTAAACCTAGTACTCATCTTTTTATTTGTTAACCGCAAATATTGGAGTAAAGAAATGCCCGCTATATATGTAGAGCAGGAAAAAAGCTTTTCAGACGTCGTGGGGAGTAAATGAGATGAAGAAGACGATTGAAAAAATATTGAAAGACATTATAGATTCTACGTCTATTACAGATATGTGTGATAAAAGCGTTTGTTATTGGCTGCAACCTGTAGTAGATACGATTGTGTTTCCGGAGTATTACTTATTTTCTAGTACTCATGTAAAAGAAAATATTATTTCTCTTCTCATTGTGTTAGGAGTTTTACTACTATTTGGTCTAATTGTAGAAGAAATGATGAAGCGCATATTCAGAAAAAATGAAGAGAAGTATATGTGGGTTCATAAAGTATTCGAGAAAGTAATAGTGGCTTTCCTTTTGTTTTATAGTATGAAAACAATCATTTACTTTATAGCTTTGAAACATCATTCATTCTAAATTTGAAAGGGATGTATAAAATTATATGAATGAAACAATATCATCAAATAAGTTTTTTTATTTGATTGTGCTTAGTATAGTGCTAATAACGACAGTCAACGTTATTCTTCGCTGGGAGGAAGCTTATTTCTTTATGTATTTAGCACTTCATTTGCTAGGGATTTTATGTATTAGTGGCGGTGTAGTTGCTGAAAAAAAGAGTGAAGAAAGCGTTAATTATATGTGTGTGACCGGTCTTATTTTACTTTTAGCTGTACAAGGTATTATGAAATATAGTTCTTTTTCTTTACAAGATTTTAGCTTATTAATGGATATACTTCCTTAAGGAGGTACGCTATGTTATCTAAGAAGCAAATAGGATACGTACTAGTTTTAATTGGATTTTTTACGCTTATTGTAACGACTTTATTTTTTCAAGACTATGAATATATACGCTATATAAAAGGCGTTGGTTTAATATGCTGGGTTGTAAGTACGTTTCTTATCCCAGAGTATGAACCGAAGAAAGCGTCTAAAGGTAGGTAAAACTCTTCTTTATGTAGAAGAGTTTTTTTATGTAAATAAAAGGATCTCGAGCAATTCGCGTAATAAGCTTGTTCTAATTTAGCATGTACGAACTTACAATAATAATAGACAGGCAGCATAGAGGAGGGAATAGCGTGAGGAAGGTTATCGGGTGGTCGCTTTTTTTGTACGTTGGGTTTGCGTTATTTATATATTGGTATTTATTTGGATGGAATCATGAACTAATTCCTGACATGTACAAAGGAACGAGTGCAGATCCAGAAACGTTTATGAATGCAAGAGAGCTTACGCTAAGCCAAGATTATTCGCGCGTGAAAAATTTACTGTATTTTTTAGCTACGCCTCTTGAATGGATTATTTTATTATTTGTACTTGTGCTCGGTATTTCAAAAAAGTTTGAGAAATGGTCGAAGGAAACGACGAAAATAAGTGTCCTGCAAGTTGCGATTTATTTCTTTTATTTATCATTACTTACAACAGTTCTTGCCTTGCCGATGCAATGGATTAGCCGAAAAGTTTCCGTTGATTACGGCATTTCAACGCAAAGTACACAAAGCTGGATAAAAGATCATGTTATCGGTTTTTGGGAAAGTTATGCAACTATGTTAATTGTAGTTACGGTTCTTCTATGGCTTATTCGCAAATTCCCGAAGAGATGGTGGTTAGCAGGGTGGGCACTCTCTGTTCCATTTACAATCTTTTTAACATTCATACAGCCTGTCGTGATTGATCCACTGTATAACGACTTCTCGACGCTAAAAGATAAAGAATTAGAAACGAAAATTTTAGCGATGGCAGACAAAGCTGATATTCCAGCAAAACATGTATATGAAGTAAATATGTCGGAAAAAACGAATGCATTAAATGCCTACGTAACAGGAATAGGACTTAACTCGCGTATTGTAATGTGGGATACGACGCTTAAGCAATTAAAAGATAAAGAAATTTTATTTATAATGGCCCATGAAATGGGGCATTATGTTATGAAACATATATATTGGGGCGTTGCGAGTTATGTGTTGCTATCGTTTATAGGGATGTACCTCATTAGTCGTATTATAAATATGTGTATTCGAAAATGGGGAGATACGCTGCAAATTTCAAAAGCAGCATGTTTCTCAATTTTACCTTTATTTTTCTTAATTTCTTCTGTCCTCTCTTTTGTATCACAGCCAGCGACAAACTACGTTTCTCGTATAGAAGAACGAGCAGCAGATCAATATGCTTTAGACATGACGAAGGACGGGAAATCTGGTGTAAAAACGTTTCAATATTTATCAAAAACGAGTTTAAGCCAAGTAAATCCTCCTGCGTTAGTGAAGTTTTTCTTATACACACATCCACCAATTTTCGAAAGAATTCATACGTTTGAACAATATGAAAAGGAAAAGAAGCGGTAGTGTACTGCTTCTTTTTTTTATGCGTTATTCGAGTTTTGGAAAATTATAGTGTATAATATATGGAATATTCAGTGAAAAGTTTAGGAGGTTAATATTTTGTTTCATTCAAAATCAATGCCGGCTATAAAAATGATCCTTTCGATGTCTATTTTCGGATCAATTGGATTTTTCTCTGTTCAAACAGGTTTACCGTCTTTTGAATTAGTATTCGTTCGTTGTATTTGTGCGACTATATTTTTAGCATTATGTTGGCTCGTAACAGGACAATATAAAAGTGAGCAATGGAATAAAAAAGAAGTCATGCAAATATTAGCATGCGGTATATTTCTCGTTTTTAACTGGGTATTTCTATTTAAAGCATTTGAAGTTATGTCGATTACAATTGCGATTTCAGTTTATCATCTAGCACCCATTATCGTATTAATGATTGGTAGTATCGTATTTAAAGAGAGACTTACAATGTTTGCTGTTTTGTCCATTGTCATTTGTTTTATCGGTACAGTGTTAGTGGCTGGAGTAGATGGAAGTCTATCACTTGAAAAACTTATGTCATCTGGCATGGTATGGGCACTACTTGCGGCACTATTTTATGCTTTTACTACTTTACTAGGAAAAGGAATTCAGCATACGAGCGCATATGCGATGACATTTTTACAAACATTTTTAGGTATATTTTTATTGCTACCATTCGTAGACTTTGGCAAGTTTCAAGGGTTAACAGAGATGAATTGGATGATGATTACAGCGACAGGTCTTATACATACTGGATTTGTATATTACTTATTTTTTGATAGTTTAAGAGATTTATCTACTAGAATGATTTCTGTATTAGTATTTTTAGATCCTGCGGTTGCAATACTATTAGATACCGTCTTTACTGGTTTTAGACCGACTAGTATGCAAATAGTAGGAATTGTTCTTATATTTGTAGGAATGGCATTTACTTTTCGAAAAACGAAGGATGAAAAAATAATAGTAGAAGAAAAATTCTATTCTTAATTGTAAACAATTAGGTTTAATTACATTTATAATTTTCAGATTTCTTGTATAATATAATTTGCAGGGAAATAAAGGAAAAGGTAGATGAGAGAGATGAAAAAGCTAGTAAAGATTGCGACATCACTAACTTTAATGGGGGGAATATTTGTAAGTGCAAATGGTGTGTCTGCAAATACAGATGTTATCAAAAAATCTAGTCCTAATATTATGATAAAGTTTGATGATGTAACAACAGATCATTGGGCATATGATGAAATTACAAATTTAGTATATCATCGCATTATGTATGGTTATGGAAATGGTAAGTTTGGGACGGAAGATCATATAACACGTGAACAAGCGGCAGCAGTATTGTACCGCGCACTTCATGTAAAAAGAAGTGCGACTATTGGAAATCCATATGGAGATATTAGTGGGAAATCAACTATGTTCCCTTACGAAATTTTACGCTTAACACAGCTTGGTATTTTTAAAGGAGACGAAAATGGGAATTTCCGTCCGAAAGATACATTGACTCGTGCAGAATTAGCACAAATTTTAACGAAAGCATATGAGTTGAAAACAAAGAGTCCACATACATTTACAGATATACCAGAAAATCATTGGGCAAGGGATGCAATTAGCGCATTGCAGTCTAATAAAGTAGCGGTAGGAACGGGAGATGGCAAGTTCCAGGCTGAAATGCTCGTTACACGTGGGCAATTTGCGAAGTTTTTACAACGATCAATTGATAATTCTCCAGGGAAAATGGAATAGATAAAGAGAAAGCTCATAATTTGTGGAAGAGGTATCTTTCGCTCATTATGAGCTTTTGTTAATAGAGAGGTTACTATTGTCGTATGTTGTAGTTAAGTCGATATAATTGCATTTTTTGTCTAGAAAATGAACTCTTAAAACGTGAAGGATTTCTTTTAAAAAAAGTAGAATATTTATATTATAGAAACATCTTTACATGAATACAGGAAAGAAAATTGGTTTGCGCACAATTCGGTATAAAAGTTGAAATTGAGAGCGAATTGGCTCTCCTTTAGTAGTGATTTTCACAATAATAGATTTTTTAAATGTAATATATTGCATAAATGGTGCAAAGGCAACATATGTAATATTGGAAAGGATTTCAGTCTATTATTTTCCGTTTTTTCAAATGGAGGTAAAGGGGAGAGGGCAATGAAGAAGAATATGTTACGTATAATGGCAACGGTAACTATTATGGGTGGTT
The DNA here is from genome assembly GCF_022663555.1 of Bacillus cereus group sp. BfR-BA-01381. Lineage (NCBI taxonomy): Bacteria > Bacillati > Bacillota > Bacilli > Caryophanales > Bacillaceae > Bacillus > Bacillus cereus group sp. BfR-BA-01381. Next base: position 23,649 of record NZ_JAKUFR010000064.1, on the reverse strand, counting down.
TGTTTGTAAGTACGAATGTTCCAAACGTAAAAGCAGAAGAATATCCAGAAATGATTGTGTTTGATGATGTTCCAGTAAACTACTGGGCATATGACGATATAATGGATGTAGTATACAATAAAGTAATGTTAGGGTATGGAAATGGTAAGTTTGGTGTAGGTGATAATGTAACAAGAGAACAAGTAGCAGCAGTGCTGTATCGTACATTGAATTTGAAAAAGGAAGGACCTTTAAAAAATCCATATAAAGATATTTCTGAGAGAGCAACAATGTTTTTAGATGAAATTTTAGTATTAACAGAGCATGGTATTTTTAAAGGTGATGAAAAAGGAAACTTTAGACCAACTGCACCAGTAACACGCGCAGAAATGGCACAAATTCTTACGAATGCATTTACATTTGAGGTGAAGAAGAACCATACATTTAAAGATGTACCAAATAATCATTGGGCAAAAAATGCGATTAGTGCACTACAGTCTAATCATGTCATAGTAGGAACAGGAAATGGGAAATTTGAACCGAATAAAGTTGTAACACGTGAGCAATATGCAACGTTTTTAAATAGAGCTGTTTTTTATTTTCCAGTAAAAGATGAAGATTATGAATGAAAGTTAAAATATAAGGATGTTTAAGTTATATTAATATAATATATATCAAGAAAAAAGCGTGGGAATTCCACGCTTTTTTCTTATTTAAAATTATTTGTAATTATATCGATTTTCTATTCGTAATTTAGTTTTTCGAATTTAGTGGATAAGAAGAGATTGAATAAAGTAACTTTTTATTGTTTAAATATACGGTTTAGTAACTTCATTGTTAATAAAGTGTAAATAAAAGTATGTGAAATATAGTTCATAAATTAGACAAAAATTACATGGGAATTATATTGTTACGCTTCCATTAATTCTTTATATTAGAAAAAAATATGTTTTTAGGGAGAGAATACTTTGAAGAAAAAAGTTTTAAAAGTAGCAACAGCTTTAACAATTATGGGTGGAGTAGCATTTAGTGCTGAAGGGACAACAGCAAAAGCTGAATTAGCTGCAAAGCCACAACAAGCAAGTCAGGCAATCTTTAAAGATGTACCAGCAGGACATTGGTCTTATGAAGCAATTCAAACTTTAGCAGAACAAGAAATTATGCTTGGTTATGGAAATGGGATGTTTGGTTTTGGACATAACGTAACACGTGAACAAGTAGCCGCTTTAATTTATCGCACAATCGATTTCAGTGAAGCGTTCGAGGAAGGCGATATTCTTGAAAATCCATACAAAGATATTAATGAAAAGTCAACAATGTTCTTAGAAGAAATTTTAGTATTAACAGAATTAGGTATCTTTAATGGTGATGGAACTGGAAACTTTAGACCGAAAGATACATTAACACGTGCAGAAATGGCACAAGTGCTTACAGTAGCATATGAGCTAGAAGTAAAAGCAACAAAAGGATTTAAAGATGTACCAAAAGGACATTGGGCAGAAAATGCGATTAATGCAGTAGCTTCAAATGGTATTTCAGTAGGAGATGGCAAGGGTAACTTTGCTCCAAACATGAAAGTAACACGTGAACAATATGCGCAATTCTTATTTAAAACAATTTTTGAATAAATAATAGAACAAGAAGCTGGTGTTGTATAACACCGGCTTCTTTTTTATGTGTAATACCGGTGGAAGAATACAGTTTTATAAAAAATCAATTAAATTTTCAAAAAAAACTTCCTTTTCTGAAGATTTGTTATATAATATAAAACATAAAATCAAATCTGTTATAAAACAGTTTAAGAAGGGGATGCTAATATGTCGACGCAAACTTCACGGGTTACACTCGTGGGAGAAATGTTACCAGCGTACAACGAAATATTGACACCTGAGGCGCTTAGTTTTTTAAAGGAACTACATGAAAATTTCAATGAGCGCCGCATAGAACTTTTACAAAAGCGTGCGGAGAAACAAAAGAGAATTGATGCAGGGGAGTTTCCGAAGTTTTTAGAAGAAACGAAGCACATACGTGAAGCGGATTGGACAATTGCTAAATTGCCAAAGGATTTAGAGGATCGTCGCGTAGAGATTACTGGTCCAGTAGATAGAAAGATGGTTATTAACGCTTTAAATTCAGGAGCACATCTTTTTATGGCGGATTTTGAAGATTCGAATTCACCAACTTGGGAAAATGCAATTGAAGGTCAAATAAACTTACGAGATGCAGTAAAGGGAACGATTTCACATAAAAATGAAAACGGAAAAGCATATCGTTTAAATAGTAAAACAGCAGTATTAATTGTGCGCCCAAGAGGATGGCATTTAGAAGAAAAACATATGCAAGTTGACGGGAAGAATATGTCTGGTAGCTTAGTAGATTTTGGACTTTATTTTTTCCATAATGCGAAAGCTCTTTTAGCAAAAGGAAGCGGTCCATACTTTTACTTACCGAAAATGGAAAGCTATTTAGAAGCAAGGTTATGGAATGATGTTTTCGTATTTGCTCAAAAATATATCGGTATTCCAAACGGAACGATTAAAGCAACAGTATTATTGGAAACGATTCACGCTTCGTTTGAAATGGATGAAATTTTGTATGAGCTTAAAGATCATTCTGCTGGATTAAATTGCGGAAGATGGGATTATATTTTTAGTTTTCTAAAGGGTTTCCGTAATCATAATGAATTTTTACTTCCAGATAGAGCGCAAGTCACGATGACGGCGCCGTTTATGCGCGCGTATTCTTTGAAAGTCATTCAAACATGTCACCGTCGTAATGCACCAGCTATTGGAGGAATGGCAGCACAAATTCCGATTAAAAACAATCCAGAAGCAAATGAAGCAGCTTTTGAAAAAGTACGTGCGGATAAGGAGCGCGAAGCTTTAGACGGTCATGACGGGACTTGGGTTGCCCACCCGGGACTTGTACCAGTCGCAATGGAAGTATTTAATCACATTATGAAAACGCCGAATCAAATTTTTAGAAAACGTGAAGAAATACATGTTACAGAAAAGGATTTATTAGAAGTACCAGTGGGAACGATTACAGAAGAGGGTCTTCGTCTGAATATTAGCGTAGGTATTCAATATATTGCATCTTGGTTAAGCGGCCGGGGAGCAGCACCAATTTATAACTTAATGGAAGATGCGGCAACAGCGGAAATTTCTAGGGCACAAGTATGGCAATGGATTCGCCATGAAGGTGGAAAATTAAATGATGGCCGTAATATTACACTTGAATTAATGGAAGAGCTAAAAGAAGAAGAGTTAGCAAAAATAGAAAGAGAGATTGGTAAAGAAACCTTTAAGAAAGGGAGATTCCAAGAGGCGACAACGTTATTTACAAATCTCGTTCGGAATGATGAATTCGTACCATTTTTAACATTACCGGGTTATGAAATTTTATAAAAAGTGAAAAGGGGATGGAACAAATGAAAAACGAAAGAATCGAGAAATTACAAGAGAGCTGGGAACTAGATACGCGTTGGAAAGGGATCACACGTCCATATTCGGCAGAAGATGTAATTCGCCTGCGCGGGTCAATTGATATTGAACATACGTTAGCGCGCCGCGGTGCTGAAAAGCTTTGGGCATCGCTTCATACGGAAGATTATATTAACGCACTTGGCGCATTAACAGGAAACCAAGCGATGCAACAAGTAAAAGCTGGGTTAAAAGCGATTTATTTAAGTGGCTGGCAAGTAGCAGCAGATGCAAACCTTTCTGGGCATATGTATCCAGACCAAAGTTTATATCCAGCAAATAGCGTACCTGCTGTAGTAAAACGAATTAATCAAACGCTTCAACGTGCGGATCAAATTCAGCATATGGAAGGAAGCGGTGATACAGATTATTTCGTACCAATTGTAGCAGATGCAGAAGCTGGATTTGGCGGACAATTAAATGTATTTGAACTGATGAAAGGTATGATTGAAGCGGGTGCATCAGGTGTGCACTTTGAAGATCAATTATCTTCAGAGAAAAAATGCGGTCATTTAGGCGGAAAAGTATTACTACCAACGCAAACAGCGGTGCGTAATTTAATTTCGGCACGCCTGGCGGCAGACGTAATGGGAGTACCGACAATTATCGTTGCAAGAACTGATGCGGATGCAGCAGATTTAATTACGAGCGATATCGATCCTGTTGATAAAGCGTTTATTACAGGAGAAAGAACACCAGAAGGATTTTACCGTACGAAAGCAGGTCTTGACCAAGCGATTGCACGTGGTTTAGCATACGCTCCTTACGCAGACCTCGTTTGGTGTGAAACATCTGAACCAAATTTAGAAGATGCAAAACGATTTGCGGACGCAATTCATAAAGAGCATCCAGGGAAATTGCTTGCATACAACTGTTCACCTTCATTTAACTGGAAACAAAAACTAGATGAGAAAACAATTGCGAGCTTCCAAAAAGAAATCGCATCTTACGGTTATAAGTTCCAGTTCGTAACACTTGCTGGATTCCACTCATTAAACTACGGCATGTTCGAATTAGCACGCGGCTATAAAGAGCGCGGCATGGCAGCGTACTCTGAACTACAACAAGCAGAATTCGCAGCAGAAAAACACGGCTACTCTGCAACTCGCCATCAACGAGAAGTAGGAACAGGTTACTTTGATGAAGTAGCACAGGTGATTACAGGTGGTACTTCATCAACGACAGCATTAAAAGGATCTACAGAAGAAGCACAATTTACGAAATAAAAGGAAGGGGCCCCTTTTTGAAGGATGCCCCTTATTATTTTTCGCACGATTCGAGAGTAAATGAAAATATATCGACGATTTTTTCGATATATCTATCATAACTTAAAATATATCAACGATTTTTCAAATATATCGACGATTCGACAAAGAATATCGACTTACCGACAAAAAAAGACAATATGATCAAATCCACTCAGCTCCATGATCACGAATAAACTTCATATCTTTTTCATAATGCTCTAAATGTCCTTCATCAATCATTCTTTGGAAATTCAAGTCGCCTTCTTGCGCTTTTCTTTTCATATACGTACATAACGCTTCTAGGCGTAGTAGTATCATTCCTAAGTAATCTTCGTCCATACTTTTCCCGTAGGACTGAACAAACAATTGCACTCTTTCTTTTATACGATCAGCATGTTGTGTTGATTCATAACGAATTGCCTCGCCTGATTCCGTATAATACACTCTACTTAAAGGAACACAAGTATACAGTGTATAAGCGATATCCCAAATTCTTGGTCCGGGAGCAGTAACATCGAAATCAATAATACCTACTGGTTTCTCGTTATTAAATATAATGTTATATATAGCAAAATCATTGTGGCATAAAACCTCAATGTTATTTGGGGTATGGTCCATAGGTTTCCAATCATCTAATAATGGAAAGTCACTTACAGCATCATGATAAAGGCGAAGCATCTTTGCTATTTCTTTTAACACATCATTAGATTGCATATATTCTTTTAAAGGATAATTCCCAGCCTCTCCTTCAATAAAAGATAAAATCTCTCTATTTTTCTCATCTATACCTAAAAACTTTGGTGCGTAATGAAAACCTTTGTTTTCTAAATGCTGTAATAACTTATGAACTTTTGCACTGTCTGGCTTCAATTCTCGTCGAACAGTATTTTTAGAACGATATACGTTTGAGACGTTTCCCCCTGTAAGCTTTTCTTCTTTGGCGTAGTTTGACATTACATCCCCTCCATTAAAGTGTTGTCAGATTACAGTTTAACACTTAGAAAGAAGAATGTAATCGCATTCAAATAAGATATTTATAATTATATACGAAACTTAACTTGTCAGTTATTTTCAAAAAAGATTGTACATTTCATTTTAAGTATGCTATGATAATGTCAGTTGAATAGTTAAATTAAGCAATCCATATATTATCAAGTGCTGGAAACGAACGAGAAAAAGTATGTGAGAACTAGTTTATGTTTCGTATTTGATAATGTGTGGATTCTTTTTTTAGATAGGAAAACTAAAAATTTAAAAAAATGTATTTTCTTAGGAGGAAATAATTATGGCAGTAACAGGACAAGTAAAATGGTTTAACAACGAAAAAGGCTTCGGTTTCATCGAAGTTCCAGGCGAAAACGACGTATTCGTACATTTCTCTGCAATCGAAACTGATGGTTTCAAATCTCTAGAAGAAGGTCAAAAAGTTAGCTTCGAAATCGAAGATGGTAACCGTGGACCTCAAGCTAAAAACGTAATCAAACTATAATTTTATAGTTTATTATGGAAAAAGGATGGCAGCTGCCATCCTTTTTTTGTTGTGGAGAAAGTCTTTCCATCTTAAAATTCGGCGGGAGACCAACTCCCTGTTAACGCCCAATTGTTGAGGGCTGATTAAAGTTTCACTTTATTTGTTGTTTTGTCTACATCTGAAATGGGTAAATCTGCGCCATATAGGCTTTGATTCATATCTTTTTTGTTAGAATTTTGTTCGTCTTGAGATGATGTTTCTAACATTTGTTCTTGCTCCTTACTAGGGGTATTCAGAGCATCTGATGGGACGCTATTAATCTGTTGTCTTAATAGACTTTTTTTCTCCATATTATACAGCTCCTTTTTGGAATTAGATAAAAAACGAATGTAATCATAAATAATCACTTATATATTTTGTGTTTTGAAGTGGAATTATATACAAAACTTATATTGCAGATTTAACGAGTTAAAAAGTTGCTAGTGATGTATAAAGTTGAAGTTCTTAATAAAAAATAAAAATGGGTAACATGTGCAAGTATTTTTTAACGTAGTGGATAATTTTTTAATATGTAATAATATTAGAAAATAAAGGGGATACAGGGACACTCGGAAGAAAATATGAAAAAGAGTAAAAGGCTTTCCAAAATGGAAAGCCTTTTACTCTTCTTTTTCAACCTTTTTCTTCGCGCGTTTCTTACATTCAGAGCATTTCGATTTACGAAAAGGCTTTGCAAAAAATAATAGAATGAAAAATAAAGCGAATATAATGCTAGCTGAGTTTTTCACGATTATGATGTTGTTATTTTTCATGTGAATCGTTGGTTGCATTTCTTTTTCTTCCATAGCGGACCTCCATATATTGGATTTTTATTTTAATTATAGCAAAGTTAATTGTCTTAATGATGCGAAATGAGGAAGTAGTTGTAAATATTTATAGGTAGTATAAATAGATTTTGTATAGGTTTATTATTACAAAAACTATATATTTTTATTTTATAATTTAAAAGGTATTTGACAAATAATAAAGTATTGTAAAAAAGCGGAATCTGTAAGCCATTTCCTTTTCATAGATGCTAAAATTATACATGCAGCTGCTAATATAAATAGAAAAAAGGAGATAGTGGAATATGGAGAATAAAGTGGAACGCTACGTCGAAAACTATGTTGTAAATAAAAATACAATGGCCTTACTTCCTGTAATTCTCAGTGAAAAGAAAATTGTTACGCGAGTTGTTGAAGTGCAAGACTCTTTTTTCGTATTTCAAAAACCTCTAGATATTATAGAAAGAAGTTGTCGCAAGCATGGTTCTAGTTTCTTAGGCAGAAAAGAAGGAACGAAAGAGCTAACTCACATTACACATAAAGCACCAATTGCGATTAGTCCGACCGATCAACTTTATTTTTTCCCTACCTATTCGTATTCTAGAAAAGAGTGCGCGTGGTTATCTCATTTTTATATTGAAAGCAATAAAGAATTAAAAGATGGAAACCTTATTATTAGATTTATAAATGGTTTTGCGGTGAAGTTAGAGATATCGAAAACTAGTTTTGAAAATCAACAAAATCGTACTGCGAAATTGCGAACGGAGTATGAAGATCGTAGGAAAAAACAAGGGAATCCTTGTTTTAAAGAGGTTGATCAAAGGGATGAATCAACATTAAGACCAGCTTATGAGAAAGTGTATTTTGTTAGAGAAGAGGATGTATGAGAGGAAAAGGATGGGGTGACTCATCCTTTTTGATTTCATTATATATCCAGTTTACGTTGTAAGATTTATAAACAAAACGAGAGAAATGTACAAACTTTTTGTTCTCTAAGGGCTTACGATAATATAAAATTACAATATAATGGTAATTCCTCTGTGTACTTAATATAGTGTGAACATATATCATGTTACATTTGTGAAGTACATAATATTTTTTTCATACTGTATAAAAAGGAGATGGTATGTTGAAAAGGACTATGTTATTTTGGGCGCAATATATTCTTGTTGTGCCTATATTATTGCTTACCTTTATGTTTACTGGTTTTGTTGGCAGTCAGTTAATGATAGGGGCTGACAAACAACATTTTATATTTACGCCTCAAAATGCTACAGAATATAGTCAAATTAGTGAAATTGATAAATTACTATTTTCTTTTTCAATTCAACCAGTTGTCACCATAGTATTTTTTCTATCGATTGTGTACGTACTGACACTGCTTGTTTTTCAAATTATTGAATGCAAGAAGCAAAGAAAGATATTGCATAGTTTGCAATATATGATTCTTATATCAATTTTTATTTACTTATGGTTAGGGATAACACAATTTTCCGCAGTTAGTTTAACTTGGATAGATAATTGGAAAGATTATCTTATGTTTACTCCTGCAACTATAACGAATGAGCAAGATATATATATGATTGATAAGTTTCTATACAAATTTCGAATGTTACCTATTCGGAGTACAGTATTAATACTATCTTTTATATATTTGTTAATACTTACTGTGATTGACAGTGTACGTTTGCTAAAAAGATTGCTTGTAAGAAATAGCCAATAGAAAAGGGGAATTGTTTGAAGGTAAAATAATTATCCGCTGCTACCTATTTTCGTATAGGTAGAAATAACCTTACTTGCAGTAGGGTTATTCTTATGAAAAAGACTCATTATTACTTTCTGTATCTTCTTCTTTTTTATAATAACCATTGAGTGATAATCTGGGTACGTTGTCTAAATTAACTTCATATCCTGTCGAATATTGATGGATTATCATAGTTAAATAATGAAGGAATTCTAATGAAAGGTATGGAAACTTAATAATTACATCTCCATATGTCGTATCTACCATTTCCTCTTTCATATAGGCAATGATACAGTAGAGGTAGTACTTAGAGTAAAGGGGTAAAGTGTAGAATGGATTTTCAGACAATCAAAGAGTATTTTTCACCAGAAAATATGGATCATATTGTTGAAAGTTATAAAGCGTTCGGACCACTTCTTGGTATTGGGCTACCGATGATAGAGGCGCTAATTCCAGCATTGCCACTTATCGTATTTGTACTGGCGAATGCTGTTGCATTTGGATTTTGGCTCGGTTTTCTTTATTCTTGGCTTGGATCAGTAATGGGTGCCTTACTTGTTTTTTTCATAATCCGCCATTTTGGCCGAAGTCGTTTCTTTTCTTTTGTGAATAAGCATGAGAAAGTACGAAAGGCAATGGGATGGATTGAAAGGAAAGGGTTCGCGCCGATTTTCGTCATCTTTTGTTTTCCGTTTACACCGTCTGCGCTTATAAATGTTGTCGCTGGTCTATCACGTATTAGTGTAAAACAGTTTGGCCTTGCGCTCGCGTTCGGAAAGCTTGTGATGATTTTTATTTTAACGTATATCGGTCATGATTTAATGTCATTTATTCATAATCCGGTGAAATCAGTCATTGTAGCGATTGGTATTTTTATTTTATGGTATGTCGGCAAGAAAATTGAAGTAAAGTTAGAACTGCATTAAGAATAGTCTTCTTTGTAAAGGAAAGCTTCATTATTAAAGGATAAGGGGAGAAGCGGATGAAGAAAACTTTGAAAAAAGAAGGCATAGAGTGGATACGAACAATTTTAATTGGTGTATTATTAGCTGTATTTTTTCGAACGTTTTTCTTTTCAACGTATGTTGTAGAGGGGAAGTCAATGATGCCGACATTGCAAGATGGCAATATGCTCGTTGTAAATAAGGTGAGTTATCAAGTGGGGGACTTGAATAGGTTTGATGTTGTTGTATTTCATGCGAATAAAAAAGAAGACTACGTAAAACGAATTATCGGTTTACCTGGAGATCAAATTGAATATAAGCATGATAAACTATATATAAACGGACAATTCGTAGATGAACCTTATCTAGAGAAGTATAAGAAAGAGATAAATGGACGACAACTAACAGGTGACTTTACGCTAGAAGAGTTAACGAAGGAAAAAACGGTGCCGCCTGGATATATTTTTGTAGTAGGTGATAACCGCCTCGGGAGCTGGGATAGTAGACATTTTGGTTTTGTAAAAGCTGATACAGTTGTCGGTAAAGTTGATTTACGATATTGGCCAATTCAAGAGGTGCAAACGAATTTTTCAAAAGGTTGATATAATAGGTAGAAGTATAGAAAAAGACAAACTACTCCGTTTGTCTTTTTTCGTGTCCTATAATACAATTATAGTAGCAAACTAACGTTCGTTATGTAAGTGAAAGGTGGGGTTACATGTCACTTCGATTTGTGATTGGTAGAGCGGGAAGTGGAAAAAGTACACTTTGTTTACACGAAGTGCAAGAAGAGTTAAAGCAGCGCCCAAGAGGGGAAACAATATTATATCTTGTGCCAGAACAGATGACATTCCAAACGCAGCAGGCGTTAATTGGTAGTGAGGATGTTAGAGGTTCTATTCGGGCACAAGTTTTTAGTTTTTCACGATTAGCGTGGAAAGTATTGCAAGAAGTTGGCGGAGCGAGTCGTCTTCACATTGATGAAGCGGGCGTACATATGTTACTTCGTAAAATTGTAGAGTCTCGTAAAGATGGATTATCGGTATTCCAAAAAGCAGCGGAGCAAAATGGTTTCTTTGAACATCTTGGCAGTATGATTGCGGAGTTTAAACGATATAACGTGACGCCATCAAACGTATATGAAATGTGGCAACAATTAGATGCGCATAGTAGCAGTGCCGAACAAAAGCTATTAGCGAATAAAGTGTATGATTTACAGTTATTATATGATGATTTTGAACGTGCTTTAATCGGAAAGTACTTAGATTCAGAAGACTATCTGCAATTGCTAGTGGAAAAGCTTCCGCAGTCTGAATATGTAAAGGGAGCTGAAATTTATATAGATGGCTTCCATTCGTTTTCACCGCAAGAACTAGAAATTGTAAGACAACTTATGATTTGCGGAGCGAGAGTGACAATCACGTTAACGCTAGATGAAAAAACGTTAGCACAACCAGTAAATGAACTAGATTTATTTTATGAAACGACGTTAACGTATGAAAAAATAAAACAAGTAGCACGTGAAGAGAAGATAGAAATTGAAAAAACGATTCCACTTATGGAACAGCCGCGTTTTCATTCTCCGGCGTTAGCGCATTTAGAAACACACTATGAAGCACGTCCAAATGAAAAGTTTCACGGGGAAGCAAGTGTAACGATTCATACAGCCGCGAATTTACGAGCGGAAGTAGAAGGCGTTGCACGTGAAATTCGTAGACTTGTGGCAGATGAAGACTATCGTTACCGAGATATTGCAGTTCTTCTTCGTAACGGAGAAAGTTATTACGATGTAATGCGGACTCTATTTACAGATTATAATATCCCACACTTTATCGATGAAAAACGCCCGATGTCACATCATCCGTTAGTAGAATGCATTCGTTCTGCACTCGAGATTATTAGCGGGAATTGGCGTTATGATGCAGTATTTCGCTGCGTGAAAACAGAGCTTTTATATCCATTAGATGTAAGAAAAGAAACGATGCGCGAAGAGATGGATGAGTTTGAAAACTACTGTTTAGCGTACGGTGTACAAGGGAAAAGATGGACTTCTGAAGATCCGTGGATGTATCGCCGCTATCGTTCTCTTGACGATACGAACGGGATGATTACAGACAGTGAACGTGAAATGGAAGAGAAAATAAATCGATTGCGTGACGTTGTAAGAACGCCCGTTATTCGTATGCAAAAAAGACTGAAGCGTGCGGGAACGGTTATGCAAATGTGCGAAGCTGTTTACTTATTTTTAGAAGAGCTTGACGTTCCGAAAAAATTAGAAGCATTACGTATTCGTGCAGAAGAGAGCGGAGATTTCTTATTTGCGACAGATCATGAACAAGTATGGGAAGAAGTAATGAGTCTTCTTGATACGTTTGTTGAGATGCTTGGCGAAGAAAAAATGTCGCTTTCTATGTTCACAGACGTTATGTCGACAGGTCTTGAGGCGCTTCAATTCGCAAACATTCCGCCGTCATTAGACCAAGTGTTAATTGCGAATATTGATCGTTCTAGATTATCAAATGTGAAAGCAACATTCGTCATTGGAGTGAATGAAGGTGTGATTCCAGCAGCACCGATGGATGAAGGTATGCTTTCTGATGAAGAAAGAGATGTTCTTAGCGCTGCAGGTATTGAACTCGCACCAACGACGAGACAAACTTTATTAGAAGAACAGTTTGTTATGTACCAAATGGTAACGAGAGCAACTGAGAAATTATATATTTCATGCCCGCTTGCAGATGAGGAAGGAAAGACGTTACTTGCATCTAGCTTTATTAAGAAAATAAAAAGAATGTTCCCTGATGTGAAAGATACATTTATTACGAACGACGTAAATGATTTATCACGTTCGGAACAAATTTCATATGTAGCAACACCAGAAGTAACGTTGTCATATGTTATGCAGCAACTTCAAACGTGGAAGCGATATGGATTTGAAGGCAACTTAGACTTTTGGTGGGATGTATATAATTTCTACGTTACTTCAGATGAATGGAAGCAAAAAAGTAGCCGCGTATTATCAAGCTTATTCTACCGAAATCGTGCGCAAAAGCTAAGTACAGCTGTAAGTAGAGATTTATACGGAGACAAAATAAAAGGAAGCGTTTCTCGTATGGAATTATTTAACCGTTGTGCGTACGCTCATTTTGCGCAGCACGGTTTATCGTTAAGAGAGCGTGATATTTTCAAACTGGATGCGCCAGATATTGGAGAGCTCTTCCATGCAGCGCTGAAGAGAATTGCAGATAGGCTATTACGTGAAAATCGTACTTGGGCGGATTTATCAATAAAAGAGTGTGAGCATCTTTCTGCTGTAGTAATAGAAGAAATTGCACCGTTATTACAAAGACAAATTTTATTAAGTTCAAACCGTCATTTCTATTTAAAACAAAAACTACAACAAATCATTTTCCGTACGTCAATCATTCTTCGTGAGCACGCGAAATCGAGTGGTTTCGTACCAGTTGATTTAGAAGTACCATTCGGTATGGGCGGTACAGGATCGCTTCCGCCAATGGAATTCTCATTACCAAATGGTGTGAAGATGGAAGTAGTTGGCCGTATTGACCGTGTTGATAAGGCAGAAGATGAAAACGGAACATTCCTACGTATTATTGACTATAAATCAAGCTCAAAAGCGTTAGACTTAACGGAAGTGTATTACGGATTAGCACTTCAAATGTTAACGTATTTAGATGTTGTTACTTCAAATGCGCATACGTGGATGAAAAAAGGCGGCACGGCATCACCAGCTGGTGTATTGTATTTCCACATTCATAACCCGATTGTGGAGGTAAAAGGTGACGCATCTGAAGCAGAAATTGAAAAGGAAATTTTAAAGAAATTCAAAATGAAAGGTCTCGTACTAGGAGATGCTGACGTTGTTCGTTTAATGGATAACAAACTTTCAACAGGAAGCTCTGATATTATTTCTGCTGGTCTGAAAAAAGACGGTAGTTTTAGTGCGCGTTCAAGTATTGCAAGTGAACAAGAGTTTAACGTCCTGCAAAAATACGTACACCATACGTTTGAAAATATCGGAAAAGACATTACAGAAGGGGTTATCGATATTGCTCCTTACAAAAAGGGGAATAAAGCGGCGTGTACGTTCTGTAACTTCAAATCTGTTTGCCAGTTCGATGAATCACTTGAAGATAACCAGTTCCGTACGTTAAAAGATATGAAAGATAGTGAAGCGATGGAGAAAATTAGAGAGGAGGTTGGCGGAGAATGATGGAAAATTGGCCTAAAAAACCAGAAGGTAGTCAATGGACAGATGACCAGTGGAAAGCCGTTGTAGCGAACGGGCGTGATATTTTAGTCGCAGCAGCAGCAGGATCAGGTAAAACAGCAGTATTAGTTGAACGTATTATTAAAAAGATTATAAATGAAGAAAACCCAGTCGATGTCGACCGCCTGCTCGTTGTAACATTTACGAATGCAGCGGCGCAAGAGATGAAAAACAGAATTGGGGAAGCGTTAGAAAAAGTATTAATTGATGAACCAGGCTCGCAGCACATTCGAAAGCAGCTGAGCCTATTAAATAAAGCTTCTATTTCGACGATCCATTCCTTTTGTTTACAAGTAATTAGAGGATACTATTACATGCTTGATGTTGATCCTCGTTTCCGCATTGCGAATCAAACGGAAAATGAATTGTTAAAAGAAGAAGTGCTAGATGACATATTAGAAGAAGAGTATGGATTTGAAAATAATACGATATTCTTTGAGCTCGTTGATCGTTATACGAGTGATCGTAGTGACGATGATTTACAGCGTATGATTTTAGCACTTCATACAGAATCAAGAGCGCATCCAAATCCTGAAAAATGGCTCGATAAATTAGTAGAAGCATATGACGTAGAAGGAAAGACAATTGAAGATTTAGTGTATGCTTCTTATTTATTAGAAGATGTGAGATTCCAGCTTGAAACAGCGGAACAGCATATTCGGAAAGCGACGGAACTCGCAATGCTTCCTGACGGTCCAGCGCCTCGCGTTGAAACACTGCAAGCAGATTTAGCTCTACTTGGAACGTTATCATCAGCTGCTCGTGAATCGTGGACAAGCGTGTATGAAGCGATGCAAAACGTATCGTGGCAAACGTTAAAGCGTATTAAGAAAAGCGATTACAACGAGGATATTGTCAAACAAGTAGACTCTCTTCGTAATAAAGCGAAAGATGAAGTGAAGAAATTACAAGAAGAGTTATTTAGCCGCAAACCTGAAAGTTTCTTACGAGATTTTCAAGATATGCATCCGGTATTAGAGAAGCTTGTTCAACTTGTAAAAGTATTTACCGAGCGTTTCCAAGCGATAAAACGAGATAAAGGAATGGTCGATTTCACAGATTTAGAGCATTTCTGTTTACAAATTTTAAGTGAACAAAGTGAAAATGGTGAAATGAAGCCATCTGCAGTAGCGCTTCAATATCGCAATAAATTTGCTGAAGTATTAGTCGATGAATATCAAGATACGAATTTCGTACAAGAATCGATTATTAAATTCGTAACGAAAGATTCTGAGAGTGAAGGAAACTTATTCATGGTAGGTGACGTAAAGCAGTCGATTTATCGTTTCCGACTAGCAGAACCAGGATTATTCTTAGGAAAGTATAAACGCTTCACGCAAGAAGGATTAGGCGGCGGAATGAAGATTGATTTAGCGAAAAACTTCCGTAGTCGTCATGAAGTATTAGCAGGTACGAACTTTATCTTCAAACAAATTATGGGCGAAGAAGTCGGAGAAATTGACTACGATGCTGACGCTGAATTAAAGTTAGGTGCTACCTATCCAGAAGGTGAAGATGTAGCGGCTGAACTACTATGTATTCAGCAAACAGAAGAAGAAGTGTTAGACGGTGAAGAAGGTGCGGAAGTAGAAAAAGCACAGCTTGAAGCTCGTCTTATGGCGCAGCGCATTAAAGCGATGGTCGATTCGGGTTATGAAGTGTATGATCGTAAAACGGATAGTATGCGCCCTGTACAATACCGCGACTTCGTTATTTTACTTCGCTCCATGCCGTGGGCACCGCAAATTATGGAAGAGTTAAAGCTGCAAGGAATTCCAGTATACGCTGATCTTGCGACTGGTTACTTTGAAGCGACAGAAGTAAATATTATGATGAACGTATTCCGCGTTATTGATAATCCGATGCAAGATATTCCGCTTGCAGCAGTACTTCGTTCACCAATCGTTGGATTAAATGATGAAGAACTTGCAACGCTTCGTGCTCACGGGAAAAAAGGCTCGTTTTATGAAGTGATGAGCTCCTTCTTAAAAGGGGCACCGCTTGAAGAAGAACGAGAACTACATGATAAATTAGAGTGGTTCTATAATTTACTACAAGGATGGCGTGAATTTGCACGCCAACAGTCACTTTCTGATTTAATTTGGAAAGTGTACGGTGAGACAGGTTATTACGATTTCGTTGGCGGTTTACCAGCTGGAAAGCAAAGACAGGCAAACTTACGCGTACTATATGACCGCGCAAGACAATATGAAGCAACATCGTTTAGAGGACTATTCCGCTTCTTACGCTTTATTGAGCGTATTTTAGAACGCGGTGATGATATGGGTACGGCGAGAGCTTTAGGTGAACAAGAAGATGTAGTTCGCATTATGACAATTCATAAAAGTAAAGGACTTGAGTTCCCAGTCGTATTCGTAGCTGGACTAGGTCGCCGCTTTAATACACAAGACTTAATGAAGCGTTTCTTACTGCATAAAGACTTCGGTTTTGGTTCGCAATTTATCGATCCTCGTAAACGAATTAAATATACGACATTATCGCAACTTGCGATTAAGCGTAAAATGAAAATGGAATTAATCGCGGAAGAAATGCGTGTATTATACGTAGCGTTAACACGTGCAAAAGAGAAGTTAATTTTAATTGGAACGGTTAAGGATGCAAATAAAGAAATGGAAAAATGGCTTGATGCGAGGGAGCATAGTGAATGGTTATTACCAGATCATATACGTGCCGGAGCGTCTTGTTATTTAGACTGGATTGCACCTTCCTTATATAGACATCGTGATAGTGAAATACTTCTTGAATTAGGACAAGGGAGCATTCCAGATGAAATTTATGGATACGACACGAGCTGGAAAGTAGAAGTTGTTGACGGTAACACGTTACTCGCGCCAGAACCCGTTCAAGAAGAGAAACAAGAATTGTTAGAAGCACTTCGTGAGAAAAAAGCTGTTCCCCTGCAAAGTGAACGAAAAGAAGAAGTGTATGACAGATTAATGTGGAAGTACGGATATGAGGAAGCAACATCTCATCGTGCGAAACAGTCTGTTACAGAAATAAAGAGAAATTATCAATCTGAAGAAGGTAGCGATAACGCCTTTATTAAAAAATTACGTGCACCAATTCAAACACGTCCTCGTTTTATGGAGAAAAAGGGATTAACATACGCAGAGCGCGGAACAGCAGTACATGCTGTTATGCAGCATGTTGATTTGAAGAAGCCGATTACAGAAGAAGTGATTCGGGAGCAAATTGCTGGAATGGTAAATAAAGAATTATTAACATTCGAGCAGGCGGAAGAAATTGCAATTGAAAAATTGATTTCATTCTTTGACAGTGACCTAGGTAAAAGGGTATTAGCGGCGAAAAGTGTTGAGCGTGAAGTACCATTTACGATGATGCTTGCAGCGGAAGAAGCATATCAAGATTGGCAAGGGAAGAGCGGGGAATCCATTCTTGTCCAAGGGGTTATTGACTGCATGATCGAAGAGGAAGATGGTATTACGTTAATCGACTTCAAAACGGATACGATTGCAGGAAAATTCCCAGGCGGATTTGATCAAGCGAAACCAATTTTAGAAGAGCGATATAAAGTGCAGCTTTCGTTATATGCAAAAGCGCTCGAGAAAAGCTTACAACACCCTGTGAAAGAGAAATGTTTATACTTCTTTGATGGTAATCATGTTGTAAAAATCGAAGAATAGAGGAACTTGAAAATGGCAACAGAAAAAACGTTAAGAACGTGTGAAAAAGGACATGAATACTACAAAAGTAGCGATTGTCCAACTTGCCCAACCTGTGAGAACGGGAGAGCGCCGAAAGAAGGTTTTCTCGCTCTTCTTTCAGCACCGGCAAGACGGGCACTAGAACATCATGGAATTCACACTGTAGAAGAACTCTCAAAGTATAGTGAGAAAGAAATTTTAAAACTGCATGGTATGGGACCTGCGTCGATGCCAAAGCTTAGAAAAGCTTTGGAGGAACAAGAATTATCATTTAAATAAAAAGAGTATTATGCTCTTCTAGACGAAATAGAAAAGAGTCCATCATGTTAGATGGACTCTTTTGCTATCTATCTATAAGGGGTAATTACAGGGTAGCTGTTTGATTAAGCTGTTCCAATCTGATCTTGATCAGCCACATCAGAATCAAACGTATTTGTTGCACTAACACCGTTAAACGTATTCACGACAAATCCAACATTGGAAGCTCCGGATCCATTATAAGCTTTCGTATTTTCTTTCGGAGACACGTTATAAAAATCCCCTAAATTAAAAGAACCATTACTGTTTTGAACGACGAGATTTCCAACAACAGAAGGCATACCATCCACCTACTTTACTAAGCTTTTTAATTACTATATGAATTATTGAGTGGAAGGTTCATCCGTAATATATTGACGGATTTGCATAATACGAGAGTTATTAAAAACATAATCAACATTTCCAATTTGAAAGCAGCCAGAATTTAAAAGTGTTCGTAATTCAACGTCATTCACTTCAATAAAAGGGCATTCATTTACAATGTTTAATTTTACGTCTGTCGTTCGTTTTGGGATTGTGATGTGTTCATCTGTAAAGATTTCAAATGCGTCTAAGCGACCTTCGTCTTTTATATAACAAGGAATTTCCCTGTGGACGGCAAGAGCTCTACTTTTTAATTCTATTTGATTGGCATCTCCAACTTGAAATACGGCAGAAATCCCTAAAGAAATAATAGAAACATTTTGAACAACAGACACATGATGTAACATAATTTATCAGTCTCCTTAACCTGGAGTAGGAGGGACATCTGTGACTAATGGTACAAATGGCCCCTCTGTAACAGTTTCGAATGGTGTATCAAGAATAGAAGATAGTATGAGGAAATTTGCATCCCCAATTAAAAAGAGTGCGGACGAAGATACACCGTTCATTTTAATCTGTCCGACTTTTAATTCACGATTTACAACGTTAACATTCATACATACTTACTCCTTTCGGAAATTGCCCGGTATGTGTTGAATAAAAGAGAGGAATGCCTTGTCGATATCATGTTTCATAGCTTGAATAATGATATCTCGTAAATAATCTGGATCTGTTGAAATTCCTTCATGTGATTGCGCTTGTGATAAATAATAAGGGAGTCTATGCTCCATCTGTTTTTTTATGTCGTCAACCATCATTTGTCGATACATTTCATCGAGTGGCGTTCTCTCTTCCTGTTCAAAATGGAGAATTCGATTATATGCTTCTTCATCTAAGTAGCGATGCATTTCCTGAAGAATGCCTTGGTAAAAATCTGGATTTGTGTCAGTTTCAGGATTAACCTTCAAAGTTTCTGTATCTACTTGAAAATCTTCAATTTGTTGTCCTTTTGCTGAAAACGGATTTAAACCAATATTTAAAGTGCCATTTAAATTTTCTACTTTTAATTGATCGAATTTGTATTCCACTTTTCCTACAGAAGAGGAGGGGCGATTTTTTAATTCGTTAAGCTCTTCTTGTAATAGACGTACTTGATCTTCTAAATTCAGGATGGCTGTTTGTTGTGCTTGAAGAGCTTGTTGAAGTTGGTGTAAGTAAGTATATATATCTTGATTCATTTTGTGAAACCTCCTTTTCAATAGGGAGGGTAAATATATTCCTGCTATATATTTATGACAAGGATGTCTTAAGAAGAACTAGTTGATGGTTTGATAGAAATAATTTGTCCTTTCGCCTGTAATGGGCGAAGGGGCTCTGTAAATCCGCCAGTATTTGAGAATTTAGATAGGGCTTTAATACTTCCAGCAGTACCAATTTGGAATACAGAAGAGGTTGTAATGCTATCAATTTTAATGCTGTTAATGATGATACTTTGGTTTACATAAAAATTCAATACAATCGCCTCCTCTAAGTTGAACCAATTATCGCTTGATCAATGACATCTGAATCATTGACAGTCGTTGCGCTTTGATAATTGTAGACAGAAACGTTATCCCCAACATTAAAAGAGCCGGCCCCAGCGAAAGCACGTGAATAACTAATAGGCCTAATCGCAAATACATCTCCAATATGAAAAATACCACTTGATCCAATATTGACGATACGAATATGTCCGACCATAGCTGGCATACAAAACACCTTTCGTTTTTAAAGTTTTCTTTTCTACTATTGTATGGGCGTTTTCAATAAAATGTGTGTTTTTTTGAAATAAAAGAAACACACACGTTATTGCGTGTGTGTTTCGAGTGTTTGATTAGGGTGAAAATCCGTATGTACATGCCAAATTACATTTAAGAGCCTGTCCAGTTCTTGGCTACAATCCACTGTTTTTTGAGAAGTCATTCCGTAGCGTTCAGCAAAATAAATCATTTTTTCACGTTTTTTTTCAATCGCTTGCTCAAACATTGAAATCGGCTCCATCTCTAAATGAAATTTTTAGTATATATGTAGTACATATTATACAAAAACTCCATAAAAAAGAAACAGCTTCGCTAAAAAAAGTAAAATTTCTACATTTTATGCCAAATAATAAAGGAGTAACGAATCGGATATGAGAAGAATATTGTAAAAATTAGCGTGTATGAGAAGGTTTTTTTCTTGCGGATGCGAATACAATTAAAGTGTATGAGTTTTAGGATGGAGAGTGGAAATATTGCGTTTGGTAACGGCGAAAAAAGATGAAAAGGTATTTGTAGGTATTGTGGATGAAGAGGAAGAAAAGGTATTGCATGTAAGAGAAGCGCAAAGACAAAAAGGGGAAAAGGTTACGATTCCAATTACAATGTTAGAGTGTATTGAAAGAGGAACCGAATGTGTTGAAAAAATGTGTGATATTGTCAATTGGGCGAGGGAAAATGAAGGAACGGCGTATTACTCGTTAACTGAGGTGAAAATATTAGCACCAATTCCAAGGCCAAGGAAGAATATTCTTTGCGTTGGAAAAAATTATCGTGAGCATGCGATGGAAATGGGCGGCGTAGAGTCAATTCCAGAAAATATAATGATCTTTACGAAAGCACCAACGACAGTTATTGGAATGGATGAAAAAATTAATAGTCATCCCCACGCAACAAATGAACTAGACTACGAAGGAGAACTAGCTATCGTCATTGGTAAGCGAGGGAAACAAATAAAAAAAGAAAAAGCGCTTGAGCATGTTTTTGGTTATACCATTATAAATGATATAACTGCTCGCGACATTCAAAGGAAGCATAAACAATTTTTCCTTGGAAAAAGTTTCGATACATTTTGTCCGATGGGACCGTATTTAATTCATAAATCGATGATTAGTGCGCCAAATGCGTTACGCATTGAAACGGTAGTAAATGGGGAAGTAAGACAAACTTCAAATACAAATAAAATGATTTTTTCAATAGAAGAAATCATTTCAACGATAAGTAAAGGAATGACATTAGAACCAGGAGATATTATCGCAACAGGAACCCCGGCTGGTGTTGGAAAAGGTTTCACACCACCGAAGTTTTTGCATGCCGGTGATGAAGTGGTCATTACAGTAGAAGGAATTGGTACTTTGCGAAATGTGGTGAAGTGAAGAAAAGAGCTATCTTATTAATAGATAGCTCTTTTCTATGGTCTTGGGTGATAGAGGTAATCGATAACGGAAAAAGTGTAAAGACCAATGACTGCAAGTGTACAAATGCCAAATAGTATAACCGTAAGTGCGCTTTTTTCGCGTCCAAAACCAATGATAGTAAGAATAACAGTAGTCCAAAATGATGCTTTCAGTAGTGTGAATGTAGTGGGAGTTGAGTAGTGACTAAGCGATGTTACGGAAAGTAGGAATCCAAAGAATGTAACTAAAAGAAAAGTTGTAGCTAAATAGTTAATATGTTTGCCGTATCTTAATAACATATCGCACCTCCTTTGTGATTTTAAAATACAGAAAATTACAATTTTATTTTAGTATAAATCAATATAAAATGAAAGAGGTTGTCCCAACATGTAGGACAACCTCTCTATTATTACGATAATACAGCTTTAATTTTTTGGAATGCCCACTCTAAATCTTCTTCAGAGATTACTAGAGGTGGTGCGATACGAATTACATTTTCATGTGTTTCTTTACATAATAGACCCGCTGCTTTTAGTTGTTCACAGTAAGGACGAGCTGGCTCGTTTAATTCGATACCGATAAATAAACCTTTACCGCGAACTTCAGTAATCATTGGGTTATCAATTTCTTTTAATTGTCCAACTAATTTTTCACCTAATTGAAGAGAACGCTCTGTTAATTTTTCTTCTTCTAACACTTCAAGAGCTGCGATAGAAACAGCACATGCAAGTGGAT
Source organism: Bacillus cereus group sp. BfR-BA-01381 (assembly GCF_022663555.1). Taxonomy (NCBI): domain Bacteria; kingdom Bacillati; phylum Bacillota; class Bacilli; order Caryophanales; family Bacillaceae; genus Bacillus; species Bacillus cereus group sp. BfR-BA-01381. The sequence continues at coordinate 1,432 of NZ_JAKUFR010000064.1, read as the reverse complement.
TACCACCGAATGTAGAACCGTGAGAACCTGGCTCAAATACCCCTAAAATGTCGCGGTTTGCTGCAACGCAAGAGATTGGGAATACGCCGCCGCCAAGTGCTTTACCAAGTATGTACATGTCAGGAGTTACACCGTCCCAGTCACAAGCAAATACTTTACCAGTACGGCCTAAGCCAGTTTGGATTTCATCTGCTACGAATAAAACGTTTTCTTTTTTACATACTTCAAGAGCTTCTTTTAAGAAACCAGCTGGTGGGATGTTAATTCCTGCTTCACCTTGGATGGGCTCTAAAATGAATGCAGCTGTGTTTGGTGTAATAGCAGCTTTTAATGCTTCTAAATCACCGTAAGGAATTACAACGATACCAGGAAGCATTGGACCGAATCCACGCTTGTACTCTTCGTTTGAAGACATAGAAACAGCACCCATCGTACGTCCGTGGAAGTTATCTTCACAAACGATAATTTCAGCACGGTTTGCTTCTACTTTCTTCACATCATAAGCCCATCGGCGAGCTGTTTTAATTGCAGTTTCAACAGCTTCTGCACCTGTATTCATTGGAAGTACCATTTCTTTATTAGTTAGTTTCGCAACTTTTTCGTACCAAGGACCTAATTGATCGCTATGGAAAGCACGAGAAGTTAACGTAACACGATTAGCTTGGTCAATTAAAGCGTTAATAATTTTCGGGTGACGATGACCTTGGTTTACTGCAGAATATGCACTTAATAAGTCCATATAGCGGTTTCCTTCAGGATCTTCTACCCAAACGCCTTCTGCTTTAGAAATAACGATTGGAAGTGGGTGATAGTTATTTGCACCGTATGTGTCTGTAAGTTCGATAATATCCTTAGTTTGAATCATGATTGTTCCCCCTTTTGTTATTACAAGAAGTTTGTAAATACTCTAAATATTATAGCATTTAAATGTAAAAAAGCGAAACATTTCCTGAAAATAAATGAACATGTTATCATATAGAGTGAAAAAGTGTGAAAAGAGGAGGGAAGGGATACGATGGTACATATGCATATTACAGCATGGGCGTTAGGTTTAATTTTATTCTTCGTTGCGTATTCACTTTATTCAGCAGGAAGAAAAGGTAAAGGTGTACATATGGGGCTTCGCCTAATGTATATCTTCATTATTGTGACAGGATTCATGTTGTACATGAGTATTGTGAAAACAGCAACAGGTAGCATGCACATGTGGTACGGTTTAAAAATGTTAGCTGGTATATTAGTAATCGGTGGAATGGAAATGGTTCTTGTAAAAATGAGCAAAAACAAACCAACAGGGGCGGTTTGGGGCTTATTTATTGTCGCGCTAGTAGCGGTAATTTATCTAGGACTGAAATTACCGATTGGTTGGAAAGTATTCTAATAAAGAAAATAAAACCACCTTATAATCTCAAAGACTTGGGAGATAAGGTGG
>NZ_JAKUFR010000063.1:0-30266 GCF_022663555.1 Bacillus cereus group sp. BfR-BA-01381 | reverse complement strand
GTATATAAATGGTGAGTGGATTACATTGCAAGAGCAAATAGAAGTAAATAATCCAGCAACGAAGGAAATATTTGCGACTGTACCAAAGGGCGGGGTAACAGAGGCAAAGCAAGCTGTTGATGCTGCGCATGAAGCCTTTAAATCATGGTCTAAGTTAACAGCGGCAGATCGTGCAGCGAAATTAAAAAAATGGTTCACACTTATTGATGAAAATAAAGAAGAGATTGCAGCGATCATGACGAAAGAACAAGGAAAGCCGTTTGCAGAAGCGCTTGGTGAAGTGAATTATGCAAATAGTTTTGTCGAATGGTATGCAGAAGAAGGAAAACGCGTATATGGTGAAATGATTCCTGCTTCTCATCCGAATAAACGTATTTTAGTTATGAAGCAACCAGTTGGTGTTATGGCAGCTATTACGCCTTGGAACTTCCCGGCCGCTATGATTACGAGAAAGGTAGCTCCGGCGCTTGCAGCGGGATGTACAGCGGTTGTAAAACCTGCAAGTCAAACGCCGTTAACTGCGTTAAAATTAGCTGAATTAGCTCATGAAGCAGACATTCCAAAAGGCGTAATAAATATTGTGACAGGTAGTGCGAAAGCAATTGCTGATACGTGGATGGAAGATGGGCGTGTTCGAAAAGTGTCCTTTACAGGATCAACGGAAATTGGGAAAGAGTTAATGGCTAGTGCGGCACAAACGATGAAAAAGGTTTCACTTGAGTTAGGCGGTCACGCACCGTTTATTGTTATGAATGATGCAGACTTAGATAAAGCAGTAGAGGCAGTAATCGGTTCGAAATTCCGTAACGCAGGACAAACGTGTATATGTACAAACCGAGTATTTGTTCAGGAAGAAGTTTACGAAGTATTCGCAGAGAAGTTTCAAAAGGCAGTAGGGCAGTTGAAAGTAGGAGACGGTTTCGGTGACGGAACGACTGTAGGACCACTGATTGACGAGAATGCAGTTTCGAAAGTACAGGAACATATTGAAGATGCTATTCAAAAGGGTGGAACAGTTTTATATGGTGGTCAAAAGGTTGCCGAGCTAGATGGACACTTTATGCAACCAACTGTAATCGGATTGGCGAACGATACGATGCTTTGCATGAATGAAGAAACATTCGGACCAGTGGCACCAGTTGCGAAATTTAAAACGGTTGAAGAAGTAATTGAACGTGCAAATCATACACCATATGGCTTGGCTGCTTATATTTTCACAAAAGATATTAGTCAAGCATTCCAAATTAGCGAAGCGTTAGAGTACGGTATTATCGGATTAAATGATGGACTTCCATCAGTTGCACAAGCACCGTTCGGTGGCTTTAAAGAAAGTGGTATTGGGCGCGAAGGAGGTCATTTCGGTATCGAGGAATATTTAGAAATTAAATATATTTCATTAGGACTATAAGTAGTATACTAGAATCTCTATAAGGTAACAGAGAAGGAGATTCTAGTATGGTATATTGGCTATTATTACTTGTAACAATTATTTTTGAAGTAGCTGGAACAATTGCGATGAAATTATCAAACGGTTTAACAAAGCTCGTTCCAAGTGTACTTATTTTTGTATTTTATGGAATTTGTTTCAGCGTGTTCGCCATCGTTGTAAAAAAGATTCATTTAAGTATTGCTTATGCAATTTGGTCTGGTGTTGGGACGTTACTTATTACAATCATTAGTGTGTACTTTTTTAAAGAGCACATTAGCCTATTCCAAGCATTTTGTATTCTTTTCATCGTGTTAGGAGTAATTGGGCTTAAGGTTTCATCTGCATCATAAAAGGCTATCTTCCAGTGCGGGAGATAGCCTTTTGCTTTTATTAAAATGCCCAATTACCTTTACGGAAGATTGGTTCATGTCTGCCATCAGCTGTAATGCCGTCGATATCAAGCTCAGCTGATCCAATCATGAAATCTTCGTGTGTAATACTAGCGTTTGCGCCATTTTCAGCAAGCTCTTCTTTAGACATTGTTTTTCCGCCAACTAAGTTAAATGCATAAGCATTTCCGATTGCAAGGTGGCAAGATGCGTTTTCATCAAATAGCGTATTGTAGAATAAAATATTTGTGTTTGAAATTGGTGAATCATGAGGTACTAAAGCTACTTCTCCTAAGAAGTGAGAACCTTCATCTGTTTCTACTAAATGTTTTAAAGCTTCTTCCCCAACTTCAGCTTTATAATCTACGATACGTCCGTTTTCAAATGTTAACGTGAAGTTATCGATAATGTTACCTGCAAATGCTAACGGTTTTGTACTAGATACTTGGCCGTTTACACCTGTTTTAAGTGGCATTGTAAACACTTCTTCAGTTGGAATGTTCGCCATAAATGGTACGTTCTTTTCATTTAAGCTACCAGCACCAGCCCATACATGTTTTTCTGGAAGTTCGATCGTTAAATCTGTTCCAGGACCTGTATAGTGAAGAGCTTTATAATGCTTTTCGTTTAAGTAATCAACTTTTGTATGTAATGTTTCATCGTGTTCTTTCCATGCTTCCACAGGATTTTCTAAATCAGCACGAGTAGCTTTGAAAATAGCATCCCATAGTTTTGCTTCTTGTTCTTCTGGTGCAACGTCAGGGAATACTTTCGCAGCCCATTCTTTCGTAGGAACAGAAATGACACACCAGCTTACTTTATCAGCTTGTACGTAATCACGATATACTTTCATTGCTTCACCAGCTACTTTATGAGCTGTTGCGATACGCGTTGGATCTACACCTTTTAATAAATCAGGGTTTTCTGCATAAATAGACATAAATGCAGCGCCTTCTTTTGCTAATTCTTCACGAGCGTGTGCTTTCCAAGATGGGAACTCAGCGAATGCTTCTTCAGGAGCTAGATCGAACTTTAAGCGTGTTAACGTCTCATCATTCCAATCCACATATACGTGTTTTGCACCAGATTTATATGCTTTTTCTGTAACGAGGCGTACAAATTGTACAGCTTCAAGAGGTGCACTGATTGATAATGTTTGTCCCGGTTGAATATTGACACCAACATTGACTGCAAGGGCAGCATATTTCTCTAACGTTTGTTCAAATGACATATGTATAATCTCCTTTAATTTGAAAGATTTCTTACTATATATAATACAAGAAAATTCAAAAAATATATATAAATATAGCGTAAAAAGAGAGCTCAAAATATATTGAGCTCTCATCGTTATTGAATCGAAGAAGCAAATTGTTCTACGGTCGTCGTATGGTGTATGCGAATACGCTTCATTTTTAACAACTCATCGGGTTCACCTTTTGTAATGAATTTTCCGGGTTTTGTTGTCGTTGCAAATTGATAATATTTTTTCGTCTCTGCAACGACTTTATCATCTACATGACCGAATGGATAAGCAACTGCCATAACGGGTTTACCTGTTATTTTTTCTAGTTTTTCTTTTGATCCTTTTAATTCCTCTTCATAGTTTATAATTTTCGGTAAGTCTGCATGTGTCGCTGTATGAGATTGCACTGAGAAAATGCCGGAATCGACCATTTTTTTTATTTCAGAAGTAGACAGTGATCCTTCTACATCAACGTTATCAACAATCATATATTCTGTTGCTGTTGGTTTAAATGTATCGTCTTTTAGCTTTTGTAAAACATGAAATGCATTCATATTATTTTTCATACCATCATCAAATGTAACAAAGATAGGTTTATTTACTTTATTTATATCGCCCCAGCGTTCAAACGTTAACAGTGTATAACCATTGTCCTTTAAATATTTCATTTGGGCTTCAAAGTTAGCAGGTGATACGAATAAGTCTTTAATACCTTGACCGTGATAATCATCGATTGCATGGTACATAAGAACGGGAACCTTTTGCTCGAAAGTAATAGCAGATTTTGTGAGTGGAATGGTTTTCCCATCCTCTTTTATGCCTATTGCTTCAATTTGAAACTCACCACGTTTTCCTTCAAATTCTTTTATATCAAAAGGAAGTGTAAACTGTTTTTCCTTTTCTTTAGAAGAAAAAGATTTAGTGTGTTCCCTTCCATCAGCAGTACGCCAAATTTTATATTGTACTTCAGTTAAAGCATCTTTTATATCTGTTATATGAATAGTAGTGTTTGTAGATTCATGTGTGATTTGGTTATAAGAAATTTTCCCTTGTTCTTTCAAGGTCTCTTCGTGTTTCTTAGTTTCTTGAACCTTTTTCTCTTTTTTAGGTTCTTGACTTACATTGTTAGTATTACAACCTGCTAAAATGGCAGATGTACATAAAGCGATTGCAGCATATTTTCTCATAAAATCACCTTCTATTGTGTATTATGTTACATACTTCTATTTAAAATCCCCACCGCTGTAAGAGAGGTGGGGATATACCCTTGTTCATCATATCATTTGAATAAAATGGATGGAATGAGAAAAGTAACAATAGATAAAAAAATCACCTTACTTCAACGAGTAAGGTGATTTTTATTAAATGAATAATCCAGCGATTGTCGCAGATAAAATAGAAGCAAGTGTTGATGCAAATAACATTTTCCAACCAAATTTAGAAACGATACTTCCTTGTTTTTCAGAAAGGGCACGGATTGTACCAACAATCGCACCAATTTGGCTAATACTCGCGAAGCTAATTAAGAATACTGTAACGATTCCAACTGTACGTGGAGATAATGTTGTTGCAACACCTTTTAAATCAAGGATTGCTACAAACTCGTTTAATACAATCTTCGTACCCATAATGCCACCAGCTGGGATAATATCTTGAGTTGGAATCCCCATTAAGAATGCGAATGGAGCAAGTATATAACCGAAGATTTGTTGTAACGTAACAGCATGTCCCATTGCCCCTGAAGCTGCACTAATTACGTAGTTTACAACTTCCATCACACCGATGAAGGCGATCATTAATGCTGCAACGATACCAGCTACTTTTAAACCATCAAGCGCGCCGTTAATCATCGCACCGATAAAGCTGTCTCCGAATAGCGTTCTATCAAATTTTTGAATCACTTCGTCTTCTTTTTTCGTATCAACTGGTGTTAATAACGAACAAACGATTAAGCTTGAGAATAAGTTTAGCGGAAGAGCTGCTAGTACGTATTTTGCATCTAACATCATTACGTATGATGCTGTAACAGAAGCAGAAACTGAGCTCATTGCAGAACAACAAATGATAAACATACGGTTTTTATTGAAATGTTGTAAATCATTTTTAATAACGATTAACGCTTCACTTGAACCGAAGAATACAGAGTTTACCGCATGGAACGATTCAACGCGTGGTAAACCAGTAATTTTTGAAATCGCACCGCCGACAACGCGAACGATGAATGGTAAAACACCTAAATAACTAAAGATAGATAGTAGTGCTGAGAAAAATACGATAATTAATAGTACGTTTAAGAAAAAGACAAAGTCTCTTTGAATTCCATTAAAGAGAAAATCAACACCTGTCGTACCAAGTTTAATTAGTTTGTTGAAAACTTTACCAATGAAAATAATGATTTGTTGACCAATCTTTGTGCCAAACATAAACCAACCGATTAAAATTTGAAAACCAATCATAATAGCAATTGCACGGAAGTTGATTTTACTTTTGTTGTTTGACAAAGCAAAACATAAACCTAAAACGACAAGAATACCGATAATGCTCATTACATATTGCATGTAGTTGCCCCTTTCAGAAGTTCGTATAAAGTTTGTACATAAAACGCTCGTTGTATTACTAAAAATAAAACAAAGAGGTTTTATGTCATACGTAAGATGTCTGACCTTTTAGAAAAATGAAAATAAAAAAAGACCCATATGGATTCACTTTCATCTATGAGAGAAAGCTAATCAATATGAGTCCTTTTTTGCACATAGGCTAATATTCATTAGTTTTCCCCATAGTCCAGCAATTTAAGGTTGCCGGGTAGAAACTCTCGATCCATATTATCGAGTATATATGAGGTAACATCGTCCGTATTAAATTAGTAGTAGCGTAACATTAACAGAGAACTATCGTCAATAGCTTTTTTTCTTCCAATAGAAATAGACCATATAAGTATGATAAAATGTAACGCAGTGTTATGAAAAAGAGAGGTCGGAAAATGAGTACAAAAATGACGCCACCAGTTGAAAAAAACGAGTTTATAGATGTAGTATTTGAAGATTTAACACATGATGGTGCCGGTGTTGCGAAAGTAAAAGGCTATCCTATTTTCGTTAAAAACGGATTACCAGGTGAAGAAGCGCAAATTAAAATTATTAAAGTGAAGAAAAACTTCGCATTCGGTCGTCTAATGAAGCTTCATACAGAGAGCCCATATCGTAAAGATGCAGAATGCCCAGTGTACAATCAGTGCGGCGGTTGTCAGCTTCAGCATTTAACATATGAAGGACAATTACAAGCGAAAGAAAAACAAGTACGTGACGTTATGCAGCGCATCGGAGGACTAAGCGATGTTCCTGTTCATCCTGTACTTGGCATGAAGAATCCGTGGGTATACCGTAACAAAGCACAAGTACCAATTGGAGAACGTGAAGGCGGACTTGTAGCTGGTTTCTATCGTCAAGGAACGCATGACATTATTAATATGGAATCATGTTTAATTCAAGCAGAAGAAAACGATACATTGATTCAAGAAGTAAAACGTATTTGTGAAAAACACGGTATTTCGGCGTACAACGAAGAGCGTAACAAAGGAACACTTCGTCACGTAATGGCTCGTTACGGACAAGTAACAGGTGAGATTATGCTTGTCTTCATTACTCGTACAGCAGAACTGCCAAACAAAAAAGCAATCATTGAAGAAATTGCTGCGAAATTCCCAGAAGTAAAATCAATTGTTCAAAACGTAAACCCGAAACGTACAAACGTAATCTTCGGAGACAAAACGACAGTACTGTACGGATCAGAATATATTTATGACTTTATCGGCGATATTAAATTTGCGATTTCAGCACGTTCATTCTATCAAGTAAACCCAGAACAAACGAAAGTGTTATACGATAAAACGTTAGAATATGCAAAATTAGATGGCAATGAAACAGTAATTGATGCCTATTGCGGAATTGGATCAATCTCCTTATTCCTAGCACAAAAAGCGAAAAAAGTGTACGGCGTTGAAATCGTCCCAGAAGCGATCGAAGACGCAAAGCGTAACGCAGCATTAAACAACATGACAAACGCTGAATTTGGCGTAGGAGAAGCAGAAGTAGTTATTCCAAAATGGTACAAAGAAGGCGTAATCGCTGACACAATGGTCGTAGATCCACCGCGTAAAGGCTGTGATGAAGCATTACTAAACACAATCATCGAAATGAAACCAAAACGCGTCGTATACGTATCATGTAACCCAGCAACATTAGCACGTGACTTAAAAGTACTAGAAGAAGGCGGATATAAAACACAGGAAGTACAACCTGTTGATATGTTCCCCCATACGACTCATGTGGAGTGTGTAGCTTGGCTGAAGTTGGTATAATAGGAAAGCAGTTGATATAGAAAAAATCTATACCACCTGCTTTTTGGTTTACAAAAATACCATTCATAAGCGATTTTAGTTAAAATAAATATTGCTGATTTTCACAAATTATAAATTGAGATTTTGAAATTGTATTCATAGTGAGAGGATTTGAATTTGAAATGATAGATAATTTTTGGCGTGAATTACCACGACCATTTTTCGTACTTGCACCAATGGAAGATGTGACAGATGTTGTTTTCCGTCATGTAGTAAGTGAAGCTGGTCGTCCGGACGTATTCTTCACAGAGTTCACAAACTCAGATAGCTATTGTCATCCAGAAGGTATGAAAAGCGTACGTGGTCGTTTAATTTTTACAGAAGATGAACAGCCAATGGTGGCACATATTTGGGGAGATAATCCTGAATATTTCCGTCAAATGAGTATTGGTATGGCAGAGTTAGGATTTAAAGGTATTGATATTAATATGGGCTGTCCTGTACCAAACGTAGCATCAAGAGGAAAAGGTAGTGGTCTTATTCTACGTCCAGACGTTGCGGCAGAACTTATTCAAGCTGCAAAAGCAGGCGGACTACCTGTCAGCGTAAAAACAAGACTTGGCTTTAAAGAGTTAAGTGAGTGGGAAGATTGGTTAACGCATATTTTCAAACAAGATATTGCAAACCTTTCTATTCACTTACGTACAAGAGAAGAGATGAGCCAAGTAGATGCACACTGGGAGCTAATTCCGGAGATTAAAAAATTACGTGATCGTATTGCACCAAATACGCTTCTAACGATAAACGGAGACATTCCTGACCGTAAAACTGGGCTGGAACTTGCTGAAAAATACGGTATTGATGGTGTTATGATCGGACGAGGCATCTTTAAAAATCCATTTGCCTTTGAAAAAGAACCAAGAGAGCATAGTAGTAAAGAGCATCTAGATCTTTTAAGACTACAGCTTGATCTTCAAGATCAATATGCAGAAGTATTACCACGCTCTATCACAGGACTACATCGCTTCTTCAAAATTTATGTAAAAGGCTTCCCTGGAGCTGCTGAATTGAGAAATCAGTTGATGAGTACGAAGTCGACGGATGAAGTGCGTACATTGCTTGATCAGTTTGAGGCGAGTGTGAATGTGGTAGAAGGTAGTGAAACAGTGTAACTCCCTGAAGTAGAGGGAAATGGATTTTATTTAGTTTTGCGTTCTTTTGTAGAGTGTAATAGAAAGAGGATAATTTTATCAAGCTTTAATTGGCAGCCCGAGTGGTGAGGGCTGCCAATTAAAGGTTCACTTTATAAATGTATTGAACTAAACAACACCAATATGTTCTCGGATATATGCTGTATATATGGAGTTTGTATCTGATATGTAGAGATAGTTTAAATAAACAGATGGGAATCTTAACTCAGATGAGTAGGGATTCCTATCTGTTTTTTTATTTTAAATTAGCTGAGTTGTATCGTAAGTAAATAAGTTTTTGGGACTGAAAAAATTTTGTATGACCTTTAGCGATGACAAAGTATTTATCTTGCAATTTAGTAATAAAAATATTAAATGATTATGCAAACAATTCCTATATTAAATGTATAAAAAACATTATAATAGTGAGAAATATGAAATATTTTGTCGAATTAGTAATAAATGCATAGTAAAATGATAGTATTGATAGGTTTTGGATAAAAGTTTTTGGATATAAATGGATATTTTCAATGAAATGGAGTTCGTTTTTATGTTGAAGGAACAAACGAGGTATTCTCGACTTGCGAATATAACTAAAATGATTAATACAAAGCTGGATTTACGTGAAGTTTTAGAGCAAGTCACAATAGCAATTTCTGAAGAAATCGTTCAATGCGATTCTGTTGGTATTTATTTGCCGCAGGAAGATGGGACTTTTAGAGGGTATGTAGGAAAACCGGAAGTTATTAACGGATGGACGTTGGATATGCATGTCATTGATACAGACATTGACCTGCTGGCGAAAGAAGTAATTGAAACAAAAAAAGCCATCTATATACCTGATACATCAAAGGATAGTCGGCCAGATCCGAGAGCAGTGGAAGGGTTTCGAATTAAATCTTTATTCGTTCTTCCTATCTCTTTTGAAGAAGAATTATTTGGTCTAGTTTTTTTATTTGATTACGGAATTCCTATGAACTTAACAGAGTCAGAGATTCAAACGGTTGAGGCATATGTGAATATGGCGGCTGTTGCGATTCAAAATGCGAACAATTTAACTCATAAGGTAAACCTTATTGCTGAAAAACAGCTCTTGCTGGATGTGACACGGGACTTATCTATGTGTTCCTCCATGCAGGAAAGTCTTGATACCTGTTTTTCCTATTTAGGAAAAGTTTTAGACAATTATAATATCGGGGTTCATTTACTAGAGCCTTTAGCTAAGAAGAAAATTAGACCGGTGAAGTTAAGTAAGGGTTCAGAATGGACAGAAGAAGATTGGATCAAGACACATGATAAGATAAAATTTGATAAAAGTAATGATAGAGTCACGCAAGAGGTCATTGAAACAAAAAAGCCAATCTGGATTCCAGATGTTTATGCAGATCCGCGCCCAAACCATGATGTTTGCCGTAATTTTGGTATGAAGGGACTCTTTATGTTGCCGTTGGTTTCAATGGGAGAGGTATTAGGACAAATATCTGTGGTCAATCTAGGAGATAGTAATTTTAGTTATTCTGAAGGACAAATACAGCTGTCGCAATCGATTGTCGATGCAACTGCTTCCACGCTATCAAACCTTTTATATATGGAAAAACAGGAAGTTATTATCGAAGAGAGGACCTCAGAAATTACGGTTAAAAATAAGGAACTGGAACGAGTAATAACGGAATTGCAGCAGCTTAGTCGTGAGAAGGAATTGATTCTAAATTCTGCTGGAGAAGGAATTTTCGGTTTAGACCTTGATGGAAATATTACCTTTTGTAACCCAGCTGGTGCCTCCATGTTAGGCTATGATATAAAAAATGAATTAATAGGAAAACCATCCAGTATGGTTTTCAACGGAATTGAAACAGGAAAGAAAAAACAGGTGGCATCAGGTTGCGATGAGAATTGGAATCTGTACGATAAAACCGAGCAATTTTTTAGAAAAGATCAATCCAGTTTTCCAGTGGAGTATGTAATTTCCTCTATAAAAGAAGGGACCGAGATTGTCGGAGAAGTTATTACTTTTAAAGATGTAACCCAAAGGAAACAAATGGAGGAAGAAATAAAATATCATGCTTATTTTGATAGTTTAACAGATTTACCTAATAGAGTTCTACTAAAGGACAGGCTAACTCAAGGGCTGACATATGCTCAATTACATGCTGAAAAATTAGCAGTTCTGTATTTAGATTTAGACAGGTTTAAGTTTGTGAATGATACGCTCGGTCATAGCTTCGGTGATCTGCTGTTGCGAGAAGTTGCAAATCGATTAAGTGATTGTGTTCCTAAAAGTGCTACGGTCTCGAGACAGGGCGGGGATGAATTTACTATCTATTTACCAAATATTAAAAGTGAAAAAGAAGTGTTAAAGGTAGTAAATCGTGTCATTGATTCTTTTTCAAGGCCATTTAATTTAGTAGACAATGAAATCTATATGAAAACGAGTATTGGTATTAGTATATTTCCTGATAATGGTGATACGACTGAAATCTTAGTTAAAAATGCAGACACAGCCATGTACAAATCGAAAGAAATATCAGGAAGTAGCTATCATTTTTTCAGTGAAGGAATGGATACGAGAACTTTTGAAAGTATCAAGCTAGAAAATGATTTGTATAAGGCATTGGAACAAGAAGAACTTGTGATTTATTATCAACCGCAAATAAATGGTAAAACGAATAGGATTGAGGGTGTAGAGGCTTTAATTAGATGGAAACATCGAGAACATGGGATGATACCGCCTGATAAATTTATCCCAATAGCTGAAGAAACTGGATTAATAGTCCCGATAGGTGAATGGGTTCTAAAAGAGGCCTGTAGGCAATTAAAGAAATGGCATGATCAAGGTTCCCCATTAATTAGTATGTCTGTGAATTTATCTGCACGTCAATTTGAACAAAGTGATTTATTTGCTATGGTCAAAAATGTTTTAGAGGAAGTAGAGCTATCTCCGAAGTATATACAACTAGAACTCACTGAAAATTTAATTGTTAGAAATACGGAATCAACTTTAAAAACAATGAAGAAATTAAAAGGTTTAGGAATCAACCTCGCTATTGATGATTTCGGGACTGGTTATTCATCTTTAGGTTATTTAAAGAAGTTGCCTATTTCAACGTTAAAAATTGATAAATCCTTTGTACAGGATATGACAAAAGATGATGCAGCTATTACGAATACTATTATTACGCTCGCTAAGAATTTGAACCTTGATGTTATTGCTGAAGGTGTTGAGACAAAGGAACAGGTCGAATTTTTATCTGCACGAAATTGTTATTTGATGCAAGGGTATTTTTTCAGCCGTCCTATGGCAGCTGAAGACATCGAAAAACTTTTTTAAATAGAGAAATAAATTAAAAATGAATGGAGCATACACATGAAAGCAGCCCGAAATGTATTAGAATATTTAATAGCTAATGAAGTTAAGCATATATTTGGTATCCCAGCTGGTTCTGTAAATGCGTTTTTTGACGAACTTTATGATATGCCTGAATTAACACCAGTCGTAGCGAAGCATGAAGGGGCGGCATCCTACATGGCTGCCGCTTATGCTAAATACACAAATCAGCTAAGTGTGTGTATTGGTTGTAGCGGACCAGGTGCCACAAATCTTGTAACAGGTGCTGCTAATGCTATGCGAGAGCATTTACCTGTTTTATTCATTACAGGTGCCGTACCTCTTAGTACGGTAGGTTTGAATGCATCACAAGAATTAGATGTAGAACCAGTCTTCAGGCCTGTTACAAAATATAGCGTTACGGTTAATGATGTAAAGGATGTACTTAAAGAAGTCGCACTAGCAATTGAAATTGCTATATCAGGAGTACCAGGACCTGTACATATTGCGATACCGATTGATATTCAACATGAAAATATAGAAAATGTTGAAATGCCACCACTTCCAAAAAGACTTCCTATTGTTCCTGGTCTAGAAAAAATAAAAGAAACAGCTAGAGAATTGGTAAAAAGGGAGAAGGGTTATATTTTTGCAGGACAGGGAATAAGAAACTCTGTTGAGTCATTAATAGAGGTGGCAGAATTGCTGAATTGGCCAATTATAACAACTCCACAAGCTAAGGGATATATCCCTGAGGAACATCCGCTTTTAGTCGGAGTGTTTGGATTTGCAGGTCATGAGGCTGCCTCTGCATTGATTAATGAAGGGGATGGAAAAGCATTATTAATTGTGGGCTCCAGTTTAGGGGAAACTGCGACAAATAATTATAATGGAAACTTAATAAAAAATCGCTTCTCTGTTCAAATGGATTTTGACCAATCTGTCTTCAATCGGAAGTACAAAGTGGATATTCCAGTACTAGGCGATATCAATTTAAGTTTATTAATGTTAATAGAAGAATTAAAGGCTTTAGGGTTGCAAAAGGATAGCGCTGAACTTACCGTTGAAAAGAAGAAAGAGGAAGAGAATATAGAGGAATATAATACGAAAAATGTTCTCCTAAACCTTCAAAAATGTTTACCGTCAACTACTAGATATACCATTGATATTGGTGAATTTATGTCGTATGTTATTCATCACATGAATGTCATAGATTTTGACTCCTATAATATTAATGTACATTTTGGCGCAATGGGAAGCGGAATTGGTTCTGCGATTGGTTCAAAACTGGCTGAACCGGAGCGTCCGGTTGTATGTATTACTGGTGATGGCTGCTTTTTCATGCACGGGTTGGAAATATTGACTGCGAAGGAATATAATTTACCACTTTTATTTGTTGTGATGAATAATGCCCGTTTAGGGATGGTATATCACGGTCATTCGTTACAGTTCCGTAGGACTCATCCATCCTTTGAACAGGAATCAATTAATATCAGTGCTATGGCCGCAGCTATGAATATTCCAAGTTACAGAATCACTGAATTAGAAGATATCAATCAAGATGTTATAAACAACTTAATGAATGTAAATGGGCCAGCAATTCTAGAGGTTGCCTTAGTCGATAATAATACTCCTCCTATGGGAGATAGAGTTAAATTTTTATCGTCTTTTGGAAAATAAGGTTGTTTGATTCACTAATAAAAAAATCATATAGGAAATCCCTATATGATTTTTTTATAAAGATTGATATGAATCGTGAATTACCTTAAGAATTGTTCCGATGACCTGCCCTTTAAATTCGTCTGGAATTGCTTCTCCAGATGGATTTGAGTAATAGTAACATCCTGCCCTTTCATCGCAAGAGAATCCAAAGTTTGTTAATGATCGCTTTAGGTCCTTCGGCAATTCTTCTAATCCAGTGTGCTCAGTGAAATAGTCAGTAGGAAAAACCTTTACATCGACATCCCCTAATCCAGTATGAACAACAAATAAATCTTGTTCATCACGAACAACCCATTGATTTTTAGAAAATAAAGAAATTCTTGCCCCTTCTAAAGAGGATATTGCATCTAAGTTAATACCAAAAATTTGATTGATAAGTTGGCGGATTTCTATTCCTGTGGCCTTTCTTCCATAATGGGTGAGGGTAGAATCTATGGCCTTTATAGCAATGTTCTCAGTTGAGGAACCTGATCTTGCCATTATCCATTCTTTTGATAGGACAGGTTTAGTTGTTAAATCAAATTTGAAAATGGACATTACAATGTTACAAATCTCGGTACTGGTTATTTTTCCTTGGTGAGAATCAAGATGTTTGTCCATTAATTCTACTTTGTTCACTCGGTCTGCACCTTTTTCTAACATTTACAACAAACTCCATTCATAAAAGTAAAGTATGTTTTTTTATCAATAACATAGAAAGAGTTTAAAAAATTCTTGCCCTTTCGCTAAAAATATAGACTGGATATTCTCCACTTAACTGAAAGCCCTTAAAATGCTGTTATTCTATTATACTAATTAATACCTGTGTGTTGTTATAAAAAAATTAAGATATATTTTATAGAAAAAAAGAATTAAAAAGCATTCCAATCTCTTCCTAGATTTAATCCTAACTAGCATGAATCCACCTAAGACTACAAAACCTTCCTCTAAAATGTTAAAGTAGTAACTTAACGACATTCATTTACACATGCTAAAAGCATTACTATAATCAACATTTCAGGAGGAAACCCAATGGCAATGAGCAACAACGATATATTAAAAAGAGTAAGATATGCTTTAGATATAAAAGATATAGATATGGTAGAAATTTTTAAACTTGGCGGAATGGAAGTAACGAAAGAAGACGTAGTTGATATGCTTACAAAAATAAAGAGAGCGCCTCAGTACGAACCCGAAAACCCTGATGTAGAAGAAGATGAGTACGTAAAAACATGCGATATGATGATGTTAGAGGCATTTTTAAATGGATTTATTACTTTAAAAAGAGGTAAGCAAGATCCGAAACCTGGACAACCGGCACCTGTACAAAGCAAAGAGAGTGCGAATAACCTTCTTTTAAAGAAAATGAAAATCGCCCTTTCATTAACGAGTGAAGATGTACTTGATATACTAGATAGCGTAGGCGTTAAGGTGACAAAAGGAGAACTAGGCGCTCTATTAAGAAAAAAAGGTCATAAAAATTACAAAGAGTGCGGCGATAGATACGCAAGGAATTTCATTAAAGGATTAGCTGTAAAGTATAGAGGATAATGATTCCGTTAAAGCGGTAAATGATATAATAGGTAGAGTAGGACGTTTGTATCCTACTCTTTTTTATTTGTAAAAATAATATGCTAGGTGATGAAATGGTACATACATATTTAGGCGAAACAATTAATTTTCATATAACTTATAAAAAGAAAAAATCGGTGCGTTTTTTGGTGGATTCTTACGGGAATGTTGAGGTGCAAGCTCCGAAAGGGACACCTGTTGAATATTTAGTCCAGTTGCTAGAAGAGAAGTGGGATTGGATTCAGGCAACACGTAAGGAAATGGCGGAGCGAGCGCGTGGACCACAGGAAAAGGATTATGATCAAGGAGAAGGCTTTTTGTATTTAGGAAGTACGTATCCGATACAAATTTCTCAAGATACAAATATTACGCAAGACAATGCAGTGTTTGAAGGAGATAAGCTACATATTTATGTGAAAGATCTTAAAGATGAGAAAATACAGCAAGCTTTAAAACGATTTTACTATAAGCAGTGTAAGTCATTAGTAGAGAAGAGTATTAAAGCGCATCAAAGTAACTTTAAAACAAAACCACGTTCTATTCGTATTACAGATAGTAGTCGCACGTGGGGTACTTGTGATTCGAATTTACAACTAACCTTCAATTGGAAGCTAGCGATGGCACCACAGCGAGTAATTGATTATGTAGTTGTTCATGAAATGTGTCATATGGTTCATTTAAATCATGATCGCTCTTTTTGGCGTCTTGTCGGGAAAATCATGCCTGATTATAAGGAAATGGAGAACTGGTTAGCGTTATCTAGTTGGAAGATGACGGTTTAGTGATGCACTTATTGTCAATCTTTGTCGGTAAGTCGATATATTTGGAAAACCGCTGATATATTTGGGGTTGCGGTCGATATGTTCAAGGAAGAGAAAGCAAAAGGAGATGTTACAGCAGACATCTCCTTTTTTCTGGTGTAGCAATTATCTTCCAAACTTCACAACAAAATCTCCATCCACCTTCTCCATTTCATACCCACGATACCCTTCCGAAAGCAACGCCTGTTGTCCACCAGCATTGTTCATTGGAATGCTCTTAATATCGGTCCAATCCCTTTCATTGTCCCCACACAATTCCTTCACAAAAACATACCGCATACTACCACCATACTTCTCCTTCAGTGCAGCAATCTCCATCCCTTGTGAGAACTTATCTTTTAAACTTGGAATGTTAAAAGGTGCAACAGTGCAGCACACATAATCATATTTGCCGTTTTCTTTTTGTAATTCGTCCATGATGACTGTCGCTAATATTTTTTGCATCCCATTTCCGCGGCAGTTCGGATGAACGTTTGAGATTTCTTGATAGATGACGCGGTGTAGTTCACTTTCTGGTAAGCCGATATCAAGTCCTAAATGTTCATCGTCGATAGGAGGGACGAGTAGGGCGCGAAATGCGATGAGTTCGTTTTTGATAAAAGCACCGATCATCATGCCATTTCCTTCTAGAATGTATTGAAATTCTTCTAACGATAGTGGTTGTAAGCGACTTTTATCCTCAAGCGTCTCAACTACAACGTTTTGTAGTGATAAGATTTGTTCGATGTTCTCTAGTGTGAGTAATGTAACGTGAAATTGCTCATTATTTTGTTTTAATCTGCCTTCGTATAGAACTGTCATGCGTTAGTCCTCCTTTAGCGTACAACGTCTTGAAAGACGGTAAGTTCTTGCAGGATATCCTCATTTATTTCAATGCCGAGTCCTGGCTTTTCGTTTAAGCGAATAAATGGTACGTCGTAATGTAAGTTTCCGATGTCTTTCGTGAACTTTAATGGACCTGTTAGCTCGACGCTCGTAATGATTTTTTTCGAGAAAGCGACATGGAATCCTGCGGAAGAGGCAACGGATGATTCGACCATAGATCCAACTTGGCATTCAATGCCTGCCATTTCAGCTTGATGAGCGAGTTTTACAGCGGGATATATGCCGCCGCATTTCATTAGTTTTATGTTTACTTTATCAGCAGCGTCTAATTTAATAATTTGGCGCATTTCACGAGAACTCTTTAATCCTTCATCAATCATAAGCGGAAGGTCTGTTTTCGAACGAATGTGAGCCATTGCGTCAATATCGTCTGCGACAACAGGCTGTTCAATCCAGTCGATGTTTACATGACCTAATGAACGAAGTGCTGTTAATGTGTTGGCGCTATTTTTCCACCCTTGGTTTACATCAACGCGAATCGCAATATCATTTCCTACACGTTCACGTACCGCTTCAATTCTTTTTACATCTTCTTTTACATTTGTACCGACTTTCATTTTGAAAGATTGGTAACCTTTCTGAATCATAGAGGCAGCTTCTTCAGCCATTTCTTCTGGATTTGCGATACTTAAGACGTGAGTGACAGGAAATTCTTCATGGTAGCGTCCGCCAATTAATTGATATATAGGTTGATTTAGTTTTTTGCCCATTATATCAAAACAAGCAATATCTATTGCAGCTTTTGCAGTAGGAACACCGTAAATTGTATTGTCCATCATATCGTGTATTTTCTCGATATTCATTGGATTTTGCCCGATAAGAGCAGGAGCTAGTGTATGCTTTAAAGTATGGAAAGTACTTTCCCACGATTCGCCTGTAACGTGATCATCAGCGACGCCTTCACCATAACCGATAATGCCTTCGTCTGTTTCCATTTTGACAATAATAGAAGGCATATCAGAATAAGAACCGTAACTAATAACAAACGGATCGCGAAGCGGTAAACGAATTGCATAAAGGTGAATAGCTGTAATTTTCATTGAATAAAGACCCCTTCCTGTTTACAATGGTTTTGTACATTTGATATAGTTGACGTTAAATAGTCGTTAATTAATGATAAGGAGTTAGAGAAATGATGATAAAAATTGCAGTTGTCGGTTCAAAAGAGTTTATGGAGACACTTTTACCTATTGCTCATAAAATAGAAGAAATAGAAATTGATCCATATATTTACCTTCATCCAGCAGAATCTTCTGAACTATTAAAGCGTTTAAAGCCTTGTGATTTCATCTTTTTCTCAGGTGCTTTACCTTATTATATGGCAAAAGAAATAAGAGAACAATTACGAATTCCGAGTACGTACTTACAGCAAGACGAGACAACCATCGCATCTTCCATTCTTTCTGTCATGTATCACCAAGGTATTCAACCACATCAAATCTCAATTGATTTAGTAGACCGCTCATTTATTGTAAATGTGCTCGAGGATATCGGTATAAAAGAAAGTCCACAAGTGTTTGATTATGAAAATATGCTGTGGAGTAAAGATGAAATAAATAGAGTTATTGATTTTCATGTAGCTAAATATCAACCTGGAGAAGCTCATTTAGCTTTAACTAGTATTCATGCTGTCTATGATGAACTTCAAAAAATAGGTATTCCTTCAGAACGTATGATAGATCCAAAGCAATCTATTATACATGGGTTAAAAGATGCAAAAATAAAAGCTGAGTTAGCAAGAAGCCATTCAGCTACTGTTGGTGCTTGTATTATTTCTTCTTTAGAATTACGAGATGTTTTGCTTGAGCAATTAAATGTCATTTCAAAAGAACTACGTGGTTCATTTAAAACAATTGATGAAATGACGTTCATTTTGTATACAACTCGTGGTGATATTGAATCCATTATAAAAACAAATATGATAAATAATTTATTTGCGAGTATAGAAGGAACGATAGCTATTGGATTTGGTTACGGAAAAACTGTGAAAGAAGCGGAGCAAAATGCTAAAATCGCCCAAGGTTTCGCGAAGAATAATCCAATAGACCACTGTTTTTATATACTAACAAGTGATAAAGAACTATTTGGTCCGTTCCCGAAAGAACAGAGAGTACAAAGTTTGAAGAACGACAACCCGGAACTAATGAAAATAGCGAAGGAAACGAAACTTAGCCCAGCAAATTTATCAAAGATTATTCAATTTAGTCAATCACATCCGTCATTGAAGTTTACAGCAGCAGATCTTTCTGAATACTTACAAGTGACTCGACGATCAACTGAAAGGTTATTAAAGAAACTAGTTGATTATGGGTATGTTCATATTTGCGGCGAGGAAATGCCTTATCAACAAGGGCGTCCTCGCGCAATATACGAACTGAATTTACCGTTATCTTTAAGCTTCTAATTGAGCTTTTTGTTTTTTTAGTAGTTCCGCTTTTTCAATGTCAGATAGTTTCGTAATTGTGAGACCAGTTATACCGTAAATAATCGAGATAATAGGTACGATGAAATTCAATATAGCATAAGGAGCATATTCGAAAGCACCTACGCCGAGTGTTGCGAGTATAAATACACCGCATGTATTCCAAGGTACAAAAACAGAAGTTAATGTTCCGCCATCTTCTAATGCTCTGGATAAATTTTTAGAATGTAGTCCTTTTTCTGTGTATGCATTCGCGTACATTCTTGAAGGAACAACAATCGAGATATATTGTTCAGAGCAAGTAAGGTTTGTTGCAAAGCAAGATGCGATAGTTGAAGCGATAAGTCCTTTTGCTGATGTCGCTAATTTTAAAATTTGATTTACAATGGAGCGAAGAATACCTGTATGTTCTAATACTCCTCCGAAAGTCATAGCGACAATGGTCATAGAGACGGTATTCATCATAGAGCTTAAACCACCACGATTAAATAGCTCGTCTACTAGCTTGTTGCCAGTGTCTATGACAAATCCACTTTGGAGTGCAGCAACAGCTGATGAGACAGAACCACCTTGAATAAAGACTTGTGATAAAAATCCTAAAATAATACCTACGAGAATAGCTGGTATAGCAGGAACTTTTTTAGCAACTAACACCATAACGACTACAGGTATGATTAGTAGGAAAGGCGAGATAACAAAGTTTTGCTGCAATACTTGTAACGTTTGCTCGATACTTTTTGCATCAATATTGTTAGCGCCGAAGCTTCTTCCTAAGAACGCATAAACGATAAGCGTAATAATTAAACCTGGAATTGTAGTAAATAACATATGACGAATATGTGTGAATAAATCTGTATTTGTTAATCCTGCGGCTAAGTTTGTTGTGTCTGAAAGCGGTGACATTTTATCGCCGAAATAAGAACCGGAAATGATAGCACCGGCAACCATTGGAGCTGGGATTCCCATACTAAGGCCAATGCCCATTCCTGCAACACCAATTGTTCCCATTGTAGACCAAGAGCTACCAATAGCTAATGCAACAATAGAACAAATAATTGTAATGGAAACTAGAAATAGTGATGGAGTTAATAGATTTAAACCGTAATAAATCATTGTTGCGACAATTCCACCACCAATCCAAGCACCGATCGTTAAACCTACTAGGATAATGATAACGATAGCGGGTAATGCGAGGCGAATTCCTTTATACATTGCTTCTTCAATGTCGTTCCATTTGTAACCGTAACGCCAAGCGACGATGGAAGCAACGGTTGTACCGATAATAAGTGGGACGTGAGGGCTTTGTTTTAATACAACAATTGTAACCATCATAACTGCAACTGTAATGATAATAGGGATCATGGCTACACCAAAAGGTATTTCTTTTTTCATAAAGGTCCTCCTTGTTATGTATGTTTGTTTGTATTTTTAGAATTGTCGTAAAATAGACGTTTATTAGGTTATGATAACTAAAAATATATGTAAGCGTCAACACAAAAGACAGAAAATAAGTAATATTCTAGTTGTTTGTTTAGTTTGTAATATAGATGTAGAGTAAGCTTTTTAAGTGTTTAAAAATAAATAATTGACTTTTTTCTTAAAATTCAATATGTTCATAAAAACATCTGTTTTTCATAAGTATAATTAACCTAAATGGTTTTGGAATTTGGGAAGGAGAATGTAGCTTTGAAAACATTAGAACTACAAGAGCGTTTAACTGAAATCTTTCAGCATTTACATGAAAACCCTGAAGTGAGTTGGAAAGAGTATGAAACGACAGCGTATATTACTAACTTTTTAAAAGAAGAAGGAATTTCATATAAAATATTTGATGATTGCCCAGGCGTGATTACTGAAATTGGAAGCGGAAATCCTGTTATTGCGATTCGCGCTGATATGGATGCACTTTGGCAAGAAGTGAATGGAGAATTTAAAGCGAATCATTCGTGTGGTCACGATGCTCATATGACGATTGTAATGGGACTTATTTTACAATTAAAGAATATGAGATGGAAAAGTGGTACAGTTAGATTTATTTTTCAGCCAGCAGAAGAGAAAGGGAATGGAGCTTTAAAAATGGTAGAGAAAGGTGCTGTGGATGATGCGGATTTCCTATTCGGTGTTCATTTGCGCCCGATTGAGGAACTATCTTTGAAACAGGCTGCCCCATCAATTCGTCACGGAGCAGCAGGATTTTTAGAGGGTACGATTTATGGAGAAGATGCACATGGAGCACGCCCACATCAAGGGATAAATGCAATTGATGTTATTTCCATGATTAATATCGGTTTGAAAAATATATGGCTACCACCGCAAAGTTCCTATTCAGTAAAGATGACGAGGTGCCAAGCTGGTGGTGATAATTTAAATATTATTCCGGGTAACGGGCATTTTAGCTTAGATGTCAGAGCGGAGAGTAATACATTATTAGAAGAATTGAAGAAAAAAATAGAGCATGTCATAGAATCAGCTGCATCGATGGGATCGAAAACTTCATATGAGTGGATTGATCTCGCGCCAGGAGCTGAAGTTTCAGAAGAAGCTGAGCGATTTATGCGTAAAGGTATTCTTGAAGTGTATGGGGAAGATAAATGTACGGGGCCGCTTTATACGACAGGAAGCGATGATTTCCATTACTACACAGTGAAGAGACCACATTTAAAAGCTGTCATGCTTGGATTAGGAGCAGACCTACAACCTGGATTACACCATCCGTATATGAAGTTCGATCATAGTTGTATTATGGATGGGGTAGAAATATTAAAACAAACTGTATTGAAAGTGTTAGAAGACAGGGGCTAGGAAGCTCCTGTTTTTTTGTAGGAATTTGTCGTTAAGTCGATATATTGAGAAAATCGTCGATATAATTTCACGTACCTATTGACTTGATGAAAAAATGAGTCTCCAGTACATGGTGTATAATAATAAGTACCATTTCTTAATAGGAGAAGTCGAATGAACGAACAATATTATGATGCAGTTTTAAATATAAAAACAGTCGGTGAGCAAAAAGGATTTAACAAGTCTATGCATTATCATCGTTATGAACCGACGCCGTATAGCGGATTAGATGAGTTATTGAATCAATATGAAATAAGAAGTAGTGACCAGATTGTAGACTTTGGATGTGGAAAAGGACGATTGAACTTTTATATGCACCATAAGTGCGGTGCTTCAGCGATTGGAATTGAAATGAATGAAGAGTTTTATAAAGAAGCGTTGGATAATCTTGATCGTTATGCACGCAAGGTAAGAAACAGTAAAGATAAAATTGGGTTTGAATGCTGTTTAGCGCAGGAATATGAGATTGATCCGCGTGATAACCGATTTTATTTCTTCAACCCATTTTCTGTACAAGTATTTATGAACGTAGTAAATAACATTTTACTTTCTGTAGAAGAAATGGGGAGAGAAGTGGATATTATTTTATATTATCCTTCTGAGGACTATATTTTCTTCTTAGAAAATCAGACTGCGTTTGAGCTGAAGAGGGAAGTAAGATTGCCTGGGGCTTATGAGAAGAATGGGAATGAGAGGTTTTTAGTGTATACATTAAGAGTATAAGAAAAGCAGGTGCCACGGCACCTGCTTTTCTTTATTCACGTCTATATATTAGTTACGGATTAAGTAATCAAATGCACCTAAAGCTGCGTTTGCACCTGAACCCATAGAGATGATGATTTGTTTGTACGGATTATTTGTACAGTCACCTGCAGCAAACACTCCTGGTACGTTTGTAGCGCCGTGCTTGTCTGTTACGATTTCACCGCGAACGCGTTCAACTGTTTCGCCTAACCAATCTGTGTTTGGAACAAGACCGATTTGTACGAATACACCTTGTAATTCAACGTGATGAACTTCTTCAGTTTCACGATCGATGTAAGAAATACCGTTTACTTTATCAGTACCAGTAATTTCTTTCGTTTGAACGTTTTTCAGAACAGTTACGTTTGGTAAGCTGTTAAGACGTTCTTGTAATACAGCATCAGCTTTTAATTCTGGCATGAATTCAAGAACAGTTACGTGATTAACAATACCTGCTAAGTCGATAGCTGCTTCAATACCAGAGTTACCTCCGCCAATAACTGCTACGTCTTTTCCAGTGAATAATGGACCGTCACAGTGTGGGCAGTATGCTACACCTTTATTTTTGAACTCAGCTTCACCTGGTACGCCAACATTACGCCAGCGAGCACCTGTTGAAACGATTACGCTCTTACTTTTCAGAATAGCGCCGTTTTCAAGTTCCACTTCAATAAGTTCTTTTTTCTCTAAACGTTTCGCACGTTGTAGATTCATTACATCGATGTCGTATTCTTTAACGTGCTCTTCAAGACTTGCTACTAGCTTAGGACCTTCAGTGCGTTTTACGCTGATGAAGTTCTCAATACCCATAGTATCCATTACTTGACCACCGAAGCGTTCAGCAACGATACCAGTGCGGATTCCTTTACGTGCTGCATAAATTGCTGCACTTGCACCAGCAGGGCCGCCACCAACAACAAGAACATCGTATGGATCTTTATCAGAAAGCTCTGATGCATCTGGACCGTTACCCATTTTAGCTAAAATTTCTTCAAGTGTCATACGACCGCTTCCGAAAGATTCGCCGTTTAGGAAAACTGTTGGTACTGCCATGATGTCTTTGCTTTCTACTTCCTCTTTGAATGCAGCGCCATCAATCATAGTATGTGTAATACCAGAGTTAAGAACGCTCATTACGTTAAGAGCTTGTACAACATCAGGACAGTTATGACAACTTAGGCTGATATAAGATTCAAAATGATATTCGCCTTGAATGTTTTTAATTTGATCGATTAATTTTTGTTCAACTTTTGGAGCGCGTCCACTTACTTGTAGTAAAGCTAACACTAATGAAGTAAATTCGTGTCCTAATGGAATACCAGCGAATACGACACCAGTGTCTTCACCAGGGCGGTTTACGCTAAAGCTTGGTGTTCTCTCTAATTCAACTTTTTCTACTGTAATCTTAGATGACATAGTAGCTAATTCGTCTACTAGAGCTAACATATCTTTAGATACGTCATCGTCTCCTGCGCTTACTTTAAGTAAAATATCGTTCTCCATTAATTGAAGATATTGGGATAGTTGTGTTTTTATATCTGCATCTAGTATCATTTTGATCGAACTCCTTAGATTTTGCCTACAAGGTCAAGGCTTGGTTTAAGTGTTGCAGAACCCTCTTGCCATTTAGCTGGGCAAACTTCACCTGGGTTGTTACGTACGTATTGAGCTGCTTTAATTTTGTTAACAAGAATGCTTGCGTCACGGCCGATACCGTCAGCATTGATTTCCATAGATTGGATAACGCCGTCTGGATCGATGATGAATGTACCACGAGCAGCAAGACCTTCTTCTTCCATTAAAACGTTGAAGTTTGTAGTGATTGTGCGAGTTGGGTCACCAATCATGATGTACTCGATTTTACCGATAGTTTCTGAGCTATCATGCCATGCTTTGTGAGTGAAGTGAGTGTCTGTAGATACAGAGTATACTTCAACGCCTAACTCTTTAAGAGTTGCATATTGGTTTTGTAAGTCTTCAAGTTCAGTTGGGCAAACGAATGTGAAGTCAGCTGGGTAGAAACAAACTACACTCCATTTTCCTTTTAAACTTTCGTCAGTAACTTGGATAAATTCTCCATTATGGTAAGCGTTAGCTTTAAACGGTTTTACTTCTGTGCCGATTAATAACATATTAAAATTCCTCCTAAATGTTGGTTTTGAGCATCAAAAAATAGTGTGCTCATAAAATATATTTTTTAATTAACTATAATAATTCTAATTCGATATTAATTATCATATAGAAGTGGTTATTTTGTCAAGAGAATAAACGAACTTTATATCAATTTAATTAATATTTATTCTCAATTAAGGATAACAGGGAATTGAAAGGTAACTTTAAGTTTATAAATTTTCAATGATTGTTTGAAAGAGTAGTGTGTATGTTAGAGATATGGTGTAAGTGTAAATTGTTAGGAAGGAAATATTTCTTAGAAGTTGTCTTTTTGAAAAGGAACTGCTTATTTCTATTTTACAAAGAATTGTGTGATAAATAAAATAAAATGAACTAGAATCTTTTTGAACAATTTTTGTCCTCTCAAATATATAATTAGGAAGCATATTGCAATGATATAGAAACATTGACTCAAGATATTAACAAGATATAATAAAACCTAGATATACCTTTCAAAAAGAAGAAGATATAATATAGGATGAAAAAATTTCACCCTATTATTTTTTATAGTTTTTAGAAAACGCTTACAATTAGTGTGGAGGGGAAACCATGTCTAAGTTCACGAAGTATTTTTTAATGGAAGCTAATGATGTGATTGTATATGTGAAAGAGAAATTATGTAAGTTTGAGGATGCAAAGAGGTTACAGTGTAAAGAAATAGGTGATGGATTGGTTACAATCGACAATGGTAGAGGTCATTGATTTATTTAAGAAGAAGTTTTTAGACGCTTGGGATATTCATGTGACAGAGATTATGGCGAAGGAAGAAGGCTTTAACGAAATCTATTTACAATCTGTATTAGAGGATACAGCTGCGGTGACGGGTCTTGAGTTAATTCGTCGTATTGTTGGGCTAGCGAAAGTACAAGACATTACTTGTATTGAGAATGAGGAAGCACGTGCTAGAGCGGAACGTATTTGTCTTCAAGTTGCAAAGAAATTTATTTTACGAGCGAATCAATATAAAACAGGTACAAGCTTTGTAGAAACGTTAAAAGAACAGTCAATGCACTACGCGAAGTAAGGGGAGAAGATGATGGAAGAGCAATTAATACCAATCCAGTGGAAAGATGATGCTTTAGTTTTATTAGATCAAACATTATTACCGAATGAAGTTGTCTATGAATCTTTTAAAACAGCTGAAAGTGTGTGGGATGCCATTCAAGTAATGAAAGTACGAGGAGCACCAGCGATTGGTGTTTCAGCAGCTTATGGTGTGTATTTAGGGGTAAAGGAATTTGTTGAAAGTACGGAAGCTGAATTTATTGATGAAGTAAAACGGGTATGTGCATATTTGGCCACATCACGACCGACAGCAGTAAACTTATTTTGGGCACTTGAAAGAATGGAGGCAGTAGCGCTAGAAAACGCTCACTTATCAATCGCACAGTTGAAAGATAGATTACTAGAAGAGGCAAAAGAGATTCATAGAGAAGATGAAGAAATTAATCGTCAAATTGGAGAACATGCTTTAACGTTATTCCATGACGGAATGGGAGTATTAACACATTGTAATGCTGGTGCGTTAGCGACGACTAAGTATGGTACTGCGACAGCCCCAATGTACTTAGCGAAAGAAAAAGGATGGGACTTAAAAATCTATTCCGATGAAACGCGCCCTAGATTACAAGGTTCAACGTTAACAGCATTAGAATTGCAGCGAGCGGGAATTGACGTCACTGTCATTACAGATAATATGGCAGCTATGGTCATGTCACAAGGGAAGATTGATGCGGTAATCGTTGGATGCGACCGTGTGGCAGCAAACGGTGATGTAGCAAATAAAATTGGAACATTAGGCGTATCTATTTTAGCGAAATACTACAACATTCCGTTTTATGTAGCGGCACCAACACCGACAATCGACTTGAAAACACCGACAGGAGAAGCAATTCCAATCGAGGAAAGAGATGCTTCTGAAGTGATCAATCGCTTCGGTCAATATTCTGCTCCGAAAGAAAGTAAAGTATATAATCCAGCATTTGATGTAACGCCACATGAAAATGTAACAGCGATTATTACGGAAAAAGGGATTGTAAAAGCACCGTTTACGGAGAACTTAAAAAAGCTATTTCAATAAGTATCTAGAGTTAAAAAGTCAGTCATCATAAGCTTCATACTTAGGGGGATGTATATGTTATTACAAAAAGAAAGAGAAGAAATTGTAGCGTATGGAAAGAAAATGATTTCTAGCGGTTTAACAAAGGGGACAGGCGGTAATATTAGTATTTTCAATCGCGAGCAAGGTCTTGTTGCCATTAGCCCAAGTGGTTTAGATTATTATGAAACGAAGCCTGAAGATGTAGTTATATTAAACTTAGATGGCGATGTAGTAGAGGGAGAGAGAAAACCATCGAGCGAACTCGATATGCACCTTATTTATTATAGAAAGCGTGAAGATATAAATGCGCTTGTGCATACACATTCTCCTTATGCGAAGACGATTGCATCATTAGGATGGGAACTGCCCGCAGTATCGTATTTAATTGCTTTCGCAGGCCCTAATGTTCGCTGTGCACCGTATGAAACATTTGGTACGAAGCAATTAGCAGAGGCAGCTTTCGAAGGGATGATTGATCGCCGTGCTGTTTTACTTGCGAATCACGGTTTAATTGCAGGTGCAAATAATATCAAAATGGCATTTACTGTTGCAGAAGAAATTGAGTTTTGTGCACAAATTTATTATCAAACGAAAAGCGTCGGAGAGCCTAAGTTATTGCCAGAAGATGAGATGGAGAATTTGGCGAAGAAGTTTGAAGGGTATGGACAGCAATAGAATGAAACAAGAAAGACCCTCAAGATTTGACTCTTGAGGGTCTTTCTATGCCTTCTTAAGCAACAAATACATAAAGTAAGGAGCACCAATTAAAGCGACAACAATACCTGCCGGAATACCGTTAGGCTCAACGATATTTCGTCCGATTGTGTCTGCTAATAGTAATAGCCATCCGCCAATTAAAAGGGCGATAGGCATGAAGATTTGATGCCTTGGACCTACTAAAGATTTTGCGATGTGAGGAGCCATTAGTCCAATAAAGCTAATTCCTCCTGTTACGGAAACAGCTGCAGCTGCAAGCGCAACGGCCGCCACTAATAAGTATCTGCGTTCTTTTTCAATTTCAATTCCAACGCCAATTGCGACCGGTTCGTTTAATGCTAGAATGTTTAATCGGTTTGCCTTATAGAAAACAAACGGAATGAATACGATTAACCATGGAAGCATTGCTAAAACAAAGATCCAGTCATCTCCCCAAATGTTACCGGCAATCCATTTGGCGATAAAGTCCACTTTCATACGATCTGCGGATGAAATAAGGACAATCATCATTCCGGATAATGCAAATGCAAAACCGATACCGGTTAATGTTAATCGCACCGGCTGAAGTCCAGTTGATTTACTATATGAAAATACGTAGATTAGAACAGCTGTTAGAAATGCTCCGATAAATCCAACGACAGGTAGTAAGTAAAGAAATGAACCTACATCTATTGGAAAGTATAAGAAGAAAATAGCAACAGCAACACCGGCCCCAGAGTTGATTCCGAGAATACCAGGTTCAGCTAAATCATTTCGGGTAAGTCCTTGCAGAATAGCTCCTGATAAAGCGAGAGCCATACCAGCTAATAATGTAATGACAATTCTAGGGAGTCTTAATGAGTATAAAACGAACTCCTCTTTAAAAGTTCCTTGTCCCATTAATGTTGGGAGTAGTCGATCATAAGATAAAGATGCTGAACCGAGCCCCATTCCAATTACAATAGTTGTAATGGTTAGGATAAGTAAAGCGAGTATAATAAGACGTTGTTTTCTTAGAATAGATGGGATCATGAGAACATTTTTCCTCCTTTACGTACAATGAATAGGAAGAATGGTAATCCTACAATTGCGACAATAGCAGCAACTGGTGTTTCGTACGGAGCATTAATGGTACGTCCGATTGTATCTGCAAGTAGCATAAAGGAAGCCCCAGCAATTGCTGACATCGGTATAACAAATCGGTAATCTGGACCGACAATTGGGCGTACCATGTGAGGTACCATTAAACCGATAAATGCCATATTTCCGACAAGTGCTACAGACGCACCTGCAAGTAAGATAATAATGATAAATAGAATGGTTTTAATAACAATAATTTTTTGACCTAGTCCAATAGCTACTTCTTCACTGAAACTAAGAACTGTCAATTTTTTTGCTAGTAAGATAGCGATAAAGATACTAATTGAAATGACTGGAATAATAATTTTTAATTGTCCCCAAGTTGTTCCAATTACGCCCCCAGCAGTCCAAAGTGATACCTCTTGTGAAATTTTAAAATAAATGCCGACACCTTCTGAAATTGCAAGCAAAAATGCTGAAACGGCAGCACCAGCTAATACAATTCGAAGAGGGGAGAGTCCACCTTTTTTCACCATGCCAATGCCAAATACCATAATTGCGCCAATTGCAGCACCGATAAAGCAAGCAAATGTTAAGTAAAGATAGCTGATGGAAGGGTTGAAGGCTAGCGTTAACGCAAGTGCAGCATTTGCTCCACCAGATAATCCTAATAATCCAGGGTCTGCAAGTGGATTTCGTGTTAATCCTTGCATAATTGCTCCAGAAACAGCAAGTCCAGCCCCTACAAAAATAGCAGCAACTTCACGGGGCAAACGTATTTCGCGAATAATAGATATTTTATCCCCTTTAGCGGAGGAAGTGAGTGCTAGCCATACGTCTTTTATTGAAGTATCTGCAGCACCTAATACCATTGCCACCATAAAAATAAGAAAGAATGCAATTATGCTTAAAATTAATTTGTATGTAAAAGCTATAGAACGTGTATTGTCATGTTCTTTTGTCATTCGTTTCACATCTTTTCTTTTCATAGAATAAAGGAAGAGGAATTCTTAATTTAAGAATTCCTCATGTTTGTATTATTTACCAAGAAAGCTCTTCTTGAAGAAGTCCAGTTGGAAATCTAATGTAAGTGGATCATTGAAATAGAATTCCATCATGTTTGCTTCGTATACGCGATTATTTTTTACCGCTGGGATGTTTTTATATGATTCTGTCTCTTGGAATGAGTTATCAGTATCTTTGTTTTTACTTACGATTAAGTAATCACCAGCAAACTCAGGTAATACCTCAGTAGATAATGCGTAATAACCTTCTTTTAATGCTTTTTCTTTTACCTTTTCAGGCATTTTTAATTT
>NZ_JAKUFR010000062.1:0-30570 GCF_022663555.1 Bacillus cereus group sp. BfR-BA-01381 | reverse complement strand
TTGATGATGGAATAAATCAACCGCTTGAACCAACAGTCTCAATTAAGCCGAAAGAGCCGGAAGTGAAACCGGAAGATCCAAAAGAGCCAGAAGTGAAACCGGAAGATCCGAGAGAGCCAGAAGTGAAACCGGAAGATCCAAAAGAGCCAGAAGTGAAACCGGAAGATCCGAAAGAACCAGAAGTGAAACCGGAAGATCCAAAAGAGCCGGAAGTGAAACCGGAAGATCCGAAAGAACCAGAAGTGAAACCGGAAGATCCAAAAGAGCCAGAAGTGAAACCGGAGGATCCGAAAGAACCAGAAGTGAAACCGGAAGATCCAAAAGAACCAGAAGTGAAACCGGAGGATCCGAAAGAGCCGAAGGAACCAGAGGTGAAACCAGAAAATCCAGAAGTCAGATTGGAAAAATTAATTAAAGAGCCGCAAGTAAAAGTAGAAAGAGAATTACCTAAAACAGGGGCAGCATCTCCATTGATGATGTCAGTTGGTGCGGGAATTTCATTCTTAGTTGGCGGAGTATTATTCATATTAGGTAGAAGAAGAAAACAATAATTCTTTTTTAGGTGAAAAGCACGATGAGTTCGATCTTGTATTGGATTCATTGTGCTTTTGTTTTTGATATATAAAGAAAAGCTCCTTCCATACATGGAAGGAGCTTTATTTTTGTATATTAAAACATACTAGAGCTATGCATCGGTTGAAGTTTTGCGTTTGGATCGAAGTAAGCTTTTGCATTGTTTACTGCTGTTGGTGCTTCACCGAAGCCGCAAGCAATGAGTTTTACTTTTCCTTCATATGTACAAATGTCACCAGCAGCGTAAATGCCAGGAATATTTGTTTCCATTTTCGAGTTCACGAGAATGCTGTTTTTTTGTATATCTAAGCCCCAGTTTTTAATTGGGCCAAGGGAAGAAACGAAGCCGTAGTTTACGATTACATCATCAACATCGATGATAATTTTTTCTTCCGTTTTTACATGCTGAAGAACGACTTGTTCAATTTTGTCATCACCAATGAGTTCTACTGGAACGTATGGTGTGCTTACTTCTGCACGAGAGTTCATTAAGCTTTCTACGCTATGTTCATGCGCACGGAAT
Organism: Bacillus cereus group sp. BfR-BA-01381; assembly: GCF_022663555.1. Taxonomy (NCBI): domain Bacteria; kingdom Bacillati; phylum Bacillota; class Bacilli; order Caryophanales; family Bacillaceae; genus Bacillus; species Bacillus cereus group sp. BfR-BA-01381. The sequence continues at coordinate 29,474 of NZ_JAKUFR010000062.1, read as the reverse complement.
TTATCACGGCGATGAACGATTGTAACTTTGTCAGCGATTGGCTCTAACATCATTGTCCAATCAACAGCTGAATCGCCGCCGCCAAATACTACGACGCGCTTACCAGCAAATTTATTCATATCATCAACGAAATAATGTAAGTTTTTCTTTTCATACTTTGCTGTTCCCTCTAATTCTAAGCGGCGTGGTTGGAAAGCACCATTGCCAGCAGTAATAATTACTGATTTAGAATAGTGAGTTTGCTTATTTGTAACAAGTTTAAATATACCGTCAGCTTGTTTCTCAAGCGTATCAACAGCTTCTTCTAAACAAACGGTTGGATCAAATTTCTTCATTTGCTCTTTTAAGTTATCAACTAATTCTTGTGCACGCACTTTCGGGAATCCGGCTACATCATAAATGTATTTTTCAGGGTAGAGTGCGGATAATTGTCCTCCAAGCTGAGGTAAGCTTTCAATAATTTTTACACTTGCTTGTCTCATACCACCATAAAATGCTGTGAATAGTCCTGTTGGACCACCACCAATAATTGTTATGTCGTAAACTTTTTGATTTTCTGCCACTTTCATTCCCCCTATAGATGGAATTTTGATATTGATTTCATATATTGTTCATATGTACACGAAAATCCTGCAAATGATGACACTTTCAAATAAATGATAGCATATTTGAGTTCATAATACTTCTGAAAACGACTGAATTGTGTGTAAGTTTTCGCATAGATGCTTTTTACATTGTATAAAATATACAGAAAGGAAAATACATGAAAAAAAGGCTGAAAAACCCTTGAAAACGCTATGTTATTTTAAAATATTGATAATTCTCCAGACGCTTGAATTCTGGAATAAAACCGACTAATATAGGGAAGTATTATGTTAAATTTCTATGACAAAATTCGTACGATTTTTTGACTGCGTTTTGTTATGATATAGAATGTGATAAATTCCACATTCTTGACAAATAGAGTTTTTAGTACTTGGTATTATTTTTCATTACTATTATATAAAGAAAAGGGTTGTGATTTGGTGAAGACTCCAAAAATCGTAGTTTTAGGTGCAGGTTATGGCGGGATGATTACGACTGTTCGTCTGCAAAAAGCATTATCTGTAAATGAAGCTGAAATTACGTTAGTAAACAACAACAGCTATCACTACCAAGCGACTTGGTTACACGAGAGCGCAGCTGGTACATTACAAGATGAAAAAATCTGTCTAGATATTCAAGACGTTATTGATACAAATAAAGTGAACTTTGTACAAGATACAGTAGTAGAAATTAAAGCTGCTGAAAAACGCATTATCTTAAAAGACGGCGAGTTAGAATATGACTACTTAGTAATCGGTCTTGGTTTCGAATCAGAAACATTCGGAATTACAGGATTAAAAGAGCACGCATTCTCAATCGCTAACATTAATGCAACTCGTCAAATTCGTGAGCATATGGAAGCTAGCTTCGCTAAATATGCAGATGAAAAGCGCGATGAGTTAGTAACAATCGTTGTTGGTGGTGCTGGATTTACTGGTATCGAGTACGTAGGTGAGCTTGCAAACCGCGTTCCTGAACTTTGTAAACAGTACAATGTACCACGTGAAAAAGCACGCATCATCTGTGTAGAAGCTGCTCCAACAGCACTTCCAGGTTTCGATCCAGCGTTAGTAGAATACGCTGTGAAACAACTTGAGAAAAAAGGTGTAGAATTCCGCATCGGTACAGCAATTAAAGAAGCAACTGAAGAAGGTATTATCGTTGCAAATGGTGATGACACTGAATTAATTAAGTCTGAAACAGTAGTTTGGGCTGCAGGTGTTCGTGGTAACGGTATTGTGGAAGAGTCTGGTTTTGAAGCAATGCGCGGACGTGTAAAAGTTGATGAGTACATGCACGCTCCAGGATACGAAGATGTATTCATGGTTGGTGACGCAGCGTTAATCATTAACGAAGAAATTAACCGTCCATACCCACCAACAGCACAGATTGCAATTCAACAAGGTTATAACATTGCACACAACTTAACTGTGTTAGTTCGTGGTAAAGGCGAAATGAAGAAATTCGTATTCGATAATAAAGGATCTGTATGTTCTTTAGGTCATGACGATGCAATGGGCGTTGTTATGGGCAAAAAGTTAACAGGTTGGAAAGCTTCCTTCATGAAGAAAGTTATCGATAACCGTTACCTATTCTTATTAGGTGGACCTTTATTAGTTCTTAAAAAAGGTAAATTAAAGTTCTTTTAATATATAGTAGAAAAAGCAGAAACGGCTAAGAGCTGTTTCTGCTTTTTTCATTTAAAAAATATAGTATAATATATAAAAAGAAAGAATATTCTGTCCGTTCTGGTAGAGGAGGGTATTGCATCATGGAGAAGCGAGGAAAAGTATGGTTAGCTGTCAGTGGCCTAGTAGCTACAAAAGATGGCAGGTGGCTATTCGTTAAGAAGAAATACAGTGGATTAAAGGGGAAATGGTCTTTACCGGCTGGATTTGTAAATGAAGGTGAGACCGTTGATGAAGCTGTGAAGCGTGAAGTGTTAGAAGAGACAGGTATTGTCGCTCATGTGAAGGGGATCATTGGTGTTAGATCGGGTGTGATTCGCAATGAGATTAGTGATAATATGATTATTTTCCTTTTGGAGCCTGAAGGGGAAGAGATTATTGTACAGGAGAAGGAATTGTCTGAAGTAGCGTTTCTACATCCGGATACGATTGCGGACGATCCAAATACTTCTGTGCTTATTACATATTTGTTAGAAAGACAATCAGAATTACATCTTGAAATGGACAAAACATTAAATCCAGGAGAGCAATTTGGTTATACAGCCTATCACGTATTTACGGCACGTACGAAGGAGAGGGAGAAAGAGTGAGTATACCAGTACTACTTATTTCAATGATGTTATTTTTTATTTTGTTTTTTGGAATTGGATTTTTACTCAACATGATATTACGAGCGACATGGGTAATGGTTATTGTGTATCCGATTGTTTGTATGCTTATTATTAATAAGGCGAGTGTGTGGGATTATTTTTCAAAGCCAAAAGAAACATTCTCTTCATTTGGGACAAGTGTATCGCATTTAGGACAAGCAGATGTGTTTATTTTATCTACTGGATTGATTGGTGCTGCTTTAGCCGGAATCGTTATTAAGAAACTTCGGAAAAGCGGATATCAAATGTTTTAATCTCCAATGCAATTGGAGATTATTTTTTTGCATATTCTTTCATCGTATAGGGAATGATTAACGATGAAGGAGTGTGGAATATAAAAATGTTAAAACGATATTGTATTCGCATTATGATGACTTGTTTACTTGTATCCGCATTATGCGTAACATGGAATGCTTTCACAGGAGTTTCTTTATTAGAGATTGTAAAGAAATATGAGGGAACGAGTGCAAAAGAAGTACATGCAGCAGAAGTTAAGAGAAATGTTGCTCCGAGTAAAGAAGTGATAAATGCTTTAGAGCAGGCAAATGACTGGTCTAAATATCGTTCAATTGAAATGACTGCAACAGGTTATACATCGGGAATTGAGTCAACTGGTAAGAGGCCGGGACATCCGGAGTATGGTATTACATATTCAGGTGTTAAGGCGAAAAGGGATTTATATTCCACAATCGCAGCGGACTTACGCGTATTCCCGATTGGAACAATTTTATTCATACCAGGTTATGGGTATGGTGTAGTAGCTGATAAGGGCGGTGCAATAAAAGGAAACCGTCTTGATTTGTATTATGATACGGTGAAAGATGTTTATAGCCAATGGGGTAAGAAAAAAGTAAATGTGTATATAGTTAAGCTAGGAAATGGTAAGTTTTCAGAAGAAGAGTTAACGATGTTAAATCAAGACGAAACGATGCAAGTGTTTCGTGGTCAATATTTAAAACAAAGATAGTCTAGTGGTAATTACCCTAGACTTTTTTTATTTTATATCGGATGTAACAGAAGTTAGAATTGTCGCATTTTATCGAAAATAAAGTTATAATAAAGATAGAGTAGAGAAATTTAGGGGGTCTGAACATGTTTCACGTACAAAAAGAATTAGGAAGCCATGAAGCGCTGATTGTTGCCTTATTTGAAGAAGAGAAAACGAGTAGTTTTGTACAAGAACTGGACAAAGCGTTTGAAGGACAATTACAAGTTTTATTAGAAGAGAAAGAACTTTCTACGAAGAAGAAAGCTATTTCAAAAGTACATAGTTTAGGAAAAACAAATGTGAAACGCTATTATTTCGTTGGTTTAGGTAAGAAAGAATCTTATACGACTGAAACATTACGTGTAGCTCTTGGTAAGGCATTTAAAACATTGCAAGCAGCAAAAGTACAAGATGCAGCAGTCTTGCTTGATTCTTTCGTAACAGAGAAATTAGACGCGATTGATGTCGCTCATATCGCAGCAGAGGTTCAAGGCCTTGGTACATATGAGTTACAAACGTATAAATCAGATAAAAAGGATCGTGTGGAGCTAGAGAAGTTCACGGCTATTACAGCGGAAGATACACAAGAAATTGAAGCTGCATTAACAGTTGGCTACGTACATGGACGTGCAACAAATTCAGCTCGTACACTTGTAAATATGCCGCCAAACGTATTAACAGCGACAAAGCTCGCTGAGTATGCTGTTGAGTTAGCTGAGAAGTATGATATGGATTATAAAGTTCTTGAGAAAGAAGAGATGGAAGAGCTTGGTATGGGTGCGTTACTTGCAGTAAACCAAGGTAGTGTAGAGCCACCAAAAATGATCGCTCTTATTTATAAAGGAAAAGAAGAGTGGACAGATGTTATTGGATTCGTTGGAAAAGGAATCACATACGATACAGGCGGTTATTCTTTAAAACCACGTGAAGGCATGGTCGGTATGAAAGGTGATATGGGCGGTGCGGCAGCTGTATTAGGTGCGATGGAAATTATCGGTGAACTTCGCCCAGAGCAAAATGTGATCGCTGTTATTCCATCAACAGATAACGTTGTAAGTGGTACAGCATTTAAGCCAGACGATGTAATCACATCTATGAGCGGAAAAACAATTGAAGTATTAAATACAGATGCAGAAGGTCGCTTAGCATTAGCTGACGGTATTACGTATGCTAAAAAATTAGGTGCAAACTATCTAATTGATGTTGCGACATTGACAGGTGGAGTAATTGTTGCACTTGGAAATCATACGACAGGTGCAATGACAAATAATGAAGAATTATTTGAGCAAGTGCTAGAGGCATCTATGGAAACAGATGAATCAATTTGGCAATTACCGATTTTTGATCGTGATAAAGAACGCGTGAGAAACAGTAAGTTTGCTGATTTAAATAACTCACCAGGCCGCGAAGGACATGCGGTTATGGCAGGTACATTCCTAGGTGAATTCGCTGAAGATACACCTTGGGTACACTTAGACATCGCTGGAACATCCGAATCATCAGGAGCGCATGATTTAGGACCAGCTGGAGCGACAGGTGCAATGGTACGTACACTTGCAACACTTGTTGAGCGTTTCGGAGAAGAATAAGATAATAAGAGAAGGCTGTTCCTACATTTTGGAACAGCCTTTTTATATGGTTGTTTTATCTCAAATGAACGGCCCGTACGATAGTTTCACTTTATAGAGAAATTGTATATAAAGTCCCGTTTAAAGCAAAGGAAGTGCGGCCCGTTTCTTCAGAGACAACTAAAATAAGTGCATCGCTTTTTTCTGATAGGCCAATTGCAGCTCTGTGACGTGTTCCGAGTTCAGGATCAACTTCTGTACTTTTCGTTAATGGAAGAATATTAGCAGCAGAAACAATATGGTTATTTTTAACGAGAACGGCTCCGTCATGAAGAGGGTTCCCTGGATAAAAAATCGATTCGAGCAGTGGTGCGGTTAAATGAGCGTTTAATGTTGTTCCAGTTTGAATACAAGATTCAAGTGGCTCGTTTCGTTCCACAACAATAAGAGCACCATGTTTTCTGGCACTTAAATGTTGAACAGCTGTTGTAATGAACTGTGAGCTTTCTGTATAAGGTGATAAATACGCTTGAATATAGTATGTAGCTGCCAGTGTTTGTACATTTGCTAACATATGATGAATATCTTCCATCTTGCACAAAATACATTCATCTTCTTTATCAATTGCCTGCCTCATAATTGATAATTCTTTTTCAGCAATTTCAATCATTTGCTTTGTTTGTATTTTGAGCTCTTCTGACAAGCCCCATTCTTGCATAATCCTCATTCCCTTTAGTGGAGTATTTAATCATAGTGTATACAAATATTCCTAGTAAAATCCTGTTAGATTGTAAAAAATATTGAGATACAGGTTGTTTTTTTCATATAATAAAGGTATGACAAGCGAGAGGAGATAGAAGTATGAACTGGAAACAAGAATTTAGTCGCTGGCTTTCATATGCAGAGTTAGATGCAGAACTAAAAGAACAGTTAGAAAACATGAAGCAAGATGAGAAAAAAATCGAGGACAGCTTTTATAAAAATCTAGAATTCGGCACAGGTGGTATGCGTGGTGAACTTGGTGCTGGTACGAACCGTCTGAACGTATATACAGTTCGTAAAGCGACACAAGGATTAGCGAAGTTTATTGAAAAGTTAGGTGAAGAAGCGAAGAAGCGTGGTGTTGTTGTAGCGTATGATTCTCGCCATAAATCACCTGAGTTCGCAATGGAAGTTGCTGCTACACTAGGTGCACACGGCATTACAACATATGTGTTTGAAAGCTTACGTCCAACGCCAGTGCTTTCTTTCGCAGTTCGTCATTTACATACAGTGAGTGGAATCGTTCTTACTGCAAGTCATAATCCGCCTGAATATAACGGTTATAAAGTATACGGTGAAGATGGTGGGCAGTTGCCTCCAAAAGAAGCTGATGAATTAATTAGCTACGTAAACGCAGTGGAAGATGAATTAACAGTTGAGGTTGCTGACGTGGAGCAATTAAAAGCTGACGGTTTATTACATATTATTGGACAAGAAGTCGATGATGCATATGCTGCAGAATTGAACAATGTCATTATTAATAAAGAAATGGTACAAAAGGTTGGGAAAGATTTAAAAATCGTCTTCACACCACTACACGGAACATCAAATATTTCTGTACGCCGTGGTTTAAAAGAAGTTGGATTTACAGATGTAACAGTTGTAAAAGAGCAAGAGTTACCAGATCCGAACTTCTCTACAGTAAAATCACCGAACCCAGAAGAGCATGCAGCATTTGAATATGCAATTCGTGACGGTGAGAAGGTAGGCGCAGATGTGTTAATCGCAACGGATCCTGACGCAGACCGCCTTGGTGTAGCAGTTCGTAATCACGATGGTGAGTTCCAAGTATTAACTGGTAACCAAACAGGTGCATTAATGCTTGATTACTTATTATCTCAAAAGAAAGAAAACGGAACGCTACCAGAGAACGGTGTTGTATTAAAAACAATCGTAACGTCTGAAATTGGTCGTACAATCGCGAAAGCATACGGTTTAGATACAGTTGATACGTTAACTGGATTTAAATTTATCGGTGAGAAAATTAAACAGTATGAAGAAAGCGGACAATACGAATTCCAATTCGGTTATGAGGAAAGCTATGGTTATTTAATCCGTCCATTCTGCCGTGATAAAGATGCAGTACAATCTGTTCTATTTGCATGTGAAGTAGCTGCATACTACAAATCACAAGGTAAAACGTTATACGATGGTCTATTAGAAGTGTTTGAGAAGTACGGTTTCTTCCGTGAAGATCTTGTATCGTTAACGCTAAAAGGAAAAGATGGAGCGGAACAAATCCAAGAAATGATGGCAACATTCCGTGAAAATCCTCCGAAAGAAGTAGCGGGTTTAACAGTTGTAGCAGTTGAAGACTATAAAGCGAGCATTATTACATCTTTACAAAATGGACATAAAGAAGAGATTCACTTACCGAAATCAAATGTGTTAAAATATCAATTAGAAGATGGTTCTTGGTTCTGCCTACGTCCATCTGGAACTGAACCGAAGATTAAGTTCTACTTCGGTGTTCAAGACAATTCTTTACAAAATAGTGAACAAAAGTTACTTACTATTAAAGAAGATATTATGAATCGTTTATAATATAAAGTAATTTTAAGTAGTAGGAAACAAAAGGGAGCGAAACCTCCCTTTTGTTTTATGTAGGAAATGATTACTATTGATTCCGACAGGAGAGAGGGTATTTTGTGATGAAAAAAGTAAGAAAAGCGATAATCCCAGCAGCTGGATTAGGAACACGTTTTTTACCAGCAACGAAAGCGATGCCGAAAGAAATGTTACCGATTGTTGATAAACCAACTATCCAATACATTGTAGAAGAAGCAGTAAAATCAGGAATCGAAGATATTATTATCGTTACTGGTAAAACGAAGCGTTCTATTGAAGATCATTTTGATAATGCATTTGAGTTAGAGCAAAACTTATTAGAAAAGAAAAAGTATGAGTTACTTGAAAAAGTACAGGCTTCTTCAAAAATGGTAGACATTCACTATATTCGTCAAAAAGAACCAAAAGGATTAGGTCACGCTGTTTGGTGTGCGCGTAAATTCATTGGTGATGAGCCATTTGCTGTTTTATTAGGTGATGATATCGTTCAAGCTGAAAAACCATGTTTACGTCAATTAATTGAAGAATATGATAAAACGCTTTCTTCTGTTATTGGTGTACAAACGGTTCCAGAAGATGAAACACACCGTTATGGAATTATCGATCCGTTAGAGCAGGAAGGACGTCGTTACCAAGTTCGCAATTTCGTTGAGAAACCAGCAGCAGGTACAGCACCTTCAAACTTAGCAATTATGGGACGTTACGTTTTAACACCTGAAATCTTCATGTTCTTAGACCAGCAACATGTTGGTGCTGGTGGTGAAATTCAGTTAACAGATGCGATTCAAAGCTTAAACGAAATTCAACGTGTATTCGCTTACGACTTCGAAGGAAAGCGCTACGACGTAGGTGAAAAGTTAGGATTTGTTCAAACAACAATCGAAATGGCGCTACAACACCCAGAATTACGTGATGACATGGTTACGATGATGAAGAAAATTTTAGAAGAACAAACGAATCAAGAGTCTTAATATAGTGATATAATCCCCTGTTGGATGAGCGGTAAAAGAACGTATTTACTGCTTAATCTAAAGGGGATTTTTTTGAGAAAAAAGACACTCTGGAGAGAGTGTCTTTAATTTTGATCAGTAGGCTTTAGCTCATTCGCTTTGGATTTAATTTCATCAGTAATAGCGATATTAATATTTCCAGCTGCTTTTTTGTATTCTTGAATCAATGCATTAACGTTTTGATTAAATGAAATTAAGCTACCACTTGGAGATTGGGCTTGTTCGTTAAGCGCAGTGATAATCCCATATATTTTTTTATATTCTTCGTAGGTTTCTTTATACTTATTAGGCTGTTCTTTTGCAGCTTCAGAGACTAACTTTAAATCATTTCCCATATTGCTATAAAATGTATCAACGGTTGTAATCATTTCGTCAATTTCTGTTCTCTTAGAACTTAGTGCATTATTGAAGTCCTGTCTTTTATCTATTGCACTTGACCATGTAGTTGAATACTCGGATAATACGTAAGATGCTGCATATTTAAAGGTGTTTATATTATTATAAAAAGATGCTGCTGCAACTAAATAATTAGCTTCTTTTTTCTTTTGGGCTTGAAGAGCTTGATACTCCTCTTCCATATTTGTTACTTTTGTGATCGTAAAGAGAAGAACGATGACGGATATAACTGTTGTTAGAAATAGTATTAACGATGTTATTAAAGATTTTTTTGCTGGTAATTTTCGTATTTTCTTAATTAACCCAATAACAATAAAGCTTAAAGCCGCGCATAAACTAACTATAGTAAGAATTAAAAAGAAAAATGCTAGGCCGTTTCCAATGGTGTATGACACTCCTAACTCGCTATCCCCATATAATTTGTAACTGATGCTCATACCTAGTATGAAAAATAAAAATAATACTCCGACACTTACTTTAATAAGTGTATTTTTTGATAGATTCACTGATTTTCCTCCAAAACATTGTTCTAATTAGATGTGCAAAATATAAGATTTGCTGAATTAGCATAACAAAAATCATTTTTAATATGTGTCGTATATTGTCGAAAAATAAAAAAAGAGTTATCTTAACATAGTAAGATAACTCTTTTTCTTATGAAATCGTCGAATGAGAATGCTGATAAGCGGAACGACGTACAGCATAATATATACGAGGTGCAATAATAGCACCGATAATGGTAAATGCAATATCTTTTACTGCGAACCACATCATAATCATCCAAGCCGCTTTATAGCTCATATTACCACCTATGAAGAGATTGACTGCCCCGTACATGTAAGTAGTACCGATAATATACGTTAAAATGATTCCTGTGAAAGAGGCAATTGCAAATGTACGAAATGTCGGTCGTTCCTTTTGTTCTACTAATTTTCCTGATACGTAAGCAACGATAATAAATGCGATAATAAAACCACCAGTAGGATCTAAAAGTGCTCCAAATCCAGCTTTGAAGTTAGCGAAGATTGGCGCACCTGCTACTCCAACGAGCATGTAAACGGTCATTGATAATGCACCAAGTCTACTTCCAAGAAGAAGCCCTGCTAAAATTGCGAAAAATGGTTGCATAGATAATGGGACGCCCGCTATTTGTAAGAATGGTGCCCAAGATACAATATTTGCACCAATGGCCATAAGAGCAACGAACATGGCAGCTAATGCTAAATCTAAAACATGAAATCTTCTCATAATGTTAACCTCCTGTTGTTTTTAGGTTAACATTATCGTAGCGAAAAGATTTACTTGTTGTCAATTAAAATATTTTGATAAGAAGGCTTCAAATAGTCTCTTAACAACGTATAAGGAATACGAAATTGCGGAATTCCACTTGAATAAGGGGCAATCTCATATAAAGGGAAATAAATGACGAGATTGTCCGGTTCTAAAAAGAAGTGGAACTTTTTCGTGCTCATGACTTTTTCAGTTGCATCAGGAAAATAAATACTTTCATTTTGTTTAATTTGTCTTACAATCTCAGCACGAATTACTTCTTTGTATGCATCTTTTTGTTGAAATAAATCGTCTAAGTGTAGTAACTTTTTTTCGTTTAAATCGAATGTGTTTGCCTTCCACGTATAAAGACCATGTGCTCCGCCTGTATATTGATAGTAATTCAAATATAGGCTAAGAAAAGGTGGTTTATTTAAAGAGACTTTATAATCAACATTGGCCACGTACGGATGAAATGGTGTACTTGACCCTTCTGTTTCTTTATAATATTTTTTTGCGTCTTTTTCTAATTTGGTTTTAAATTTGTCAGTAGATTTTTTGTAATAGAAATTGAGCTTATTTTGAAATTTAGAATCGGAAAAGTTATGAAAAGAAGGTCTGTTAATTTGATATTCTATATAAGGTTTCTTACCTTTTTGCGTGACAGTCTGAACATCGATTGTCAGGTTGGATGCTTTGGCTGCTAGTGCACAATTTGGTACAATAGTCAGCAAGGAGCACATAAGCAGTAATATACAAAATTTCTGTTTCATTTAGGTGAAACCTCCTTATATAAGTGTTATAAGTAGTTTGAAAATAAATAGGTAAAATTATACATTTTATTAAAGTAAGAGAAGGGGGAAACGATATGGCAAAAACTTTAATGGATTCACTTGGAATTGAGTTGTTAGAGATGACAGAAGATAAGGTGGTTGCTACAATGCCCGTAGATGAGCGTACGCATCAGCCATTTGGATTTTTACATGGTGGTGCTTCTGTTGCGTTGGCGGAAACAGTAGCAAGTGTCGGTTCATACAATTTAATTGATCAAGAGAAATGTATTTGTTTCGGTCTAGAAATTAATGCAAATCATATTCGCTCAAAGAAAGATGGAATTGTAACAGCAATCGGAACACCGATACATAGAGGAAACTCAACGATGGTTTGGGATGTACGTATCATTGATGAGAATGACGATTTATTATGTATTTCAAGATGTACAGTAGCAATTAAAGAAAAACGTGAAAAGTAAAAAAAGAGGCGCTCATTAGAGCAGCCTCTTTTTCTTATAATTAGAACTGGATTTTCTTCTCTAAGAAACCTTTTAGTTCGCTAATTGGCATACGAACTTGTTCCATTGTGTCACGGTCACGTACTGTAACAGCTTTGTCTTCAACTGAGTCGAAGTCGTAAGTGATACAGAATGGTGTACCGATTTCGTCTTGACGACGGTAACGTTTACCGATAGAACCAGTTTCGTCAAAGTCTACCATGAAGTCTTTAGCTAGTTCTGCAAATACTTCAGTAGCACCTTCAGATAGCTTTTTAGATAATGGTAAGATAGCTGCTTTGTATGGTGCTAAAGCAGGGTGGAAACGAAGAACTGTACGAGAATCGTTTTCTAATTGCTCTTCTTCATATGCATCACATAAGAATGCTAATGTTACGCGGTCAGCACCTAAAGATGGCTCGATGCAGTATGGTACGTAACGCTCATTCGTTTGTGGATCAATATAGTTAAAGTCTTCGTTAGAATGTTCCATGTGACGTTTTAAATCGAAGTCTGTACGAGATGCAACGCCCCATAGTTCGCCCCAACCGAATGGGAATTTGAATTCAATGTCAGTTGTTGCGTTACTGTAGTGAGATAATTCCTCTTCACCGTGGTCACGAAGACGCATGCTTTCTTCAGTCATACCAAGTGAAAGTAACCAGTTCTTACAAGTTTCACGCCAGAATGCGAACCACTCTAAATCTTCACCAGGCTTACAGAAGAATTCAAGTTCCATTTGTTCGAATTCACGTGTACGGAATGTGAAGTTACCAGGCGTGATTTCGTTACGGAAGCTCTTACCGATTTGGCCAATACCAAATGGAAGTTTTTTACGCATAGAGCGTTGTACGTTTTTGAAGTTTACGAAAATACCTTGTGCTGTTTCAGGACGAAGGAAGATTTCGTTTGTGCTAGACTCTGTAACACCTTGGAATGTTTTGAACATTAAGTTGAACTGACGGATTTCAGTGAATTCTTCACTACCGCAATCAGGACATTTTACTTCATGTTCTTTCATTAAGTCAGCCATTTGGTCGAAAGTAAGACCATCAACAACCATTTCGATGCCTTTTGCATCTAATGCATCTTCAATTAATTTGTCAGCACGATGACGCGCTTTACATTTTTTACAGTCGATCATTGGATCGTTGAAGTTACCAACGTGACCAGAAGCGATCCAAGTTTTTGGGTTCATTAAAATAGCTGCGTCTAAACCAACGTTGTATGGAGATTCTTGAATGAATTTTTTCCACCAAGCTTTTTTAACGTTATTTTTTAATTCGATTCCAAGTGGACCATAATCCCAAGTGTTTGCAAGACCACCGTAAATTTCAGAACCAGGGAAAACGAAACCGCGATGTTTCGCTAAGTTTACTACTTGTTCCATTGAATACATAATAAAATCCTCCTTTTGAAAGTTAACGTATTGGCGATGACGTGCTCAGGTAACTTGTGAAACGAGCAGTATATGCTTTAAAAAACATAAAAAAACGCTCATCCCAAGGCTTCATTGCCTAGGGACGAGCGTTTGCCCGCGGTTCCACCCTAGTTGATACACAAAAGGTGCATCCACTTTATCACGTATTGCTCGAGACTGCCGTTTCCTTGCGGCTTCAGGCTTTCACTATCCCTGAATCGCTTTTTGTGCAAGTACTTATAAGTCCGTCATCGCTACTTATATTAATAATAATGAACATATTCTAACACGTTCTTTTTTAAATCTCAATAGAGGAACGCGTCTATCTATGATAGAGTCTCGCCTATTTTTTCGTTATTTATTCCGTAATTTTCTTTAATGTGCTTAATTGCTTCACGCCTGCTGAGCGGAGCAAGCTCGTTATTTTGCACGTATTCCCAAACGACATCGGGCTTTGTTTTTGCATATTCGCGAAGCACCCATCCAATCGCTTTTTGAATGAAAAATTCTTTCGAAGAATGTAGTTGTCCAATAACCCAAAAAAGAAGTTCTTCATCCATCTTTTGTTTATATTTTAGCTGGAATAAAATAGCGGCGCGTTGTAACCATATGTTATCTGATGCAATCCATTTTGGAATATAGGCAGAAATCAATTCGGGATGTTGTAAAAAGATATTACCTAAAAATGTAGGGACGATGCTATCGACAGTGTCCCACCAAGATTTTGTTACAATCAGTTCTTCTAAGAAGGGGATCTGTGTTTCGTTTATATGCTTTTTATATTTTTGTATTATATCGAGTGCGGCTGCCTGAAATTCTCGTTCTGGTAAATCCCAAAGCTCACGTACGATAATCTGGAAGTCTTTTGGATCTGGGAGAGTATGTATTTGAATGACATCTTTCAACAATTGTCTTCTCTCGGGAGTTTGAATACCGAGAAACGGGAAGTGATTTTTCATGTAACGTGCCATCGGTTCTGCTTTTTCAGGATTGTTATGAGCTGTGAAATGCTCTTGTAATGCTTGTACAAATGGGTGCATAGGTCCGTTCTCCTCTCTTATTATCTTGCTCCTATTATTATACAGAGAGTTTGGGTGAATTTTAAAACATAACTTGCAATGTAACGAAATATGTTGAGAGTAGAGAGGAGAGGATAAGATGGAAGATCAGGGGTTACTAGCAGGTTTCTTTGCTCTTAGTTTTGCGTTTATTCTTGTTGTATTGATTTGGGCAATTATTGCGTATTTATTAACGGCTTTTGCACTGTATACGATGGCGAAAAATGATGGTGCAACGGATGGTGTTCTCGCTTTTATTCCTTTTTTAAATAGTAAGATATGGGGAGATTTAGCGAAAGATAAATTACCAGATTTTTTGAAAGAAGAAGCGGGATGGAAAGTATTCGGTATATATGTCGCATGTTTCATTTTTAATTTCGTACCAATTCTATATTTAATAGCAACAGCTGTATTGATTGTGTTGTCCATTTATCTCATCTACGCTATCTTAGACAGATATGGAACGAATTCTATATTATTTACGATTATTCATGTCATCACATTTTCAGTGTTCTTGCCGATTCACTTGTTTATTATTCGAAATGAGCCGGTGAGGTATAATGAGTAATATATATAATATTTGAGATAGAAAAAGCGCCCTGAAAGCAGGGCGCTTTTTGTACTACATAAGGTAGCGTACATAAATATAAATATGAGAAATGATTAATGAAACGATCATAATTGGGAAACCGACTTTTAGGAAGTCCATGTAGCTAAATTTATGTCCTTCTCGGCTTGCGATACCTGCAACAATTACGTTAGCAGAAGCCCCGATTAATGTTCCGTTTCCACCTAGACAAGCACCTAATGCTAATGCCCACCATAATACGTCGATTTGTGCATCAGAAGGTGATAATCCTAGCCCAACTGCCATATCGTTAATAAGTGGGATCATTGTTGCGACGAATGGAATGTTATCAATGGTTGCAGAGGCGATACCAGATACCCATAAAATAAGGATAGATGCGTAAGAAATATCTCCGCCCGTTATGCCAATTACTTTTTGAGCTAGCATTTTAATAAGGCCGATATCGATAAGTCCTCCAACAAGTACAAATAGTCCTGCGAAGAAGAAGATTGTTACCCACTCAACACTTGCGAATACCTCTTCAATTTCATGTTCTTTCACACCGATTAGCATAAGAACAGTAGCACCAGTTAAAGCGATGATAGCTGCATCAACGTGGAAAATGGAATGAGTCATGAAACCTACAATTGTAAGTCCAAGTACTGTTAAAGACTTTTTCATTAATACTGGATCTTTAATGTATTGTTTTTCATCTAAACTCATTAATTTTTTAACTTGTACAGGATCAGCGATTAATTGTTTGCGGTACATGAAGTAAAGTATTGCCGCTGTCACAGCAATAATAATAATTACGATTGGCGCTAAGTTTAGCAAGAAAGCATTGAAATCTAAATGCTTATTGGCAGAACCAATCATAATGTTAGGTGGATCACCAATTAATGTTGCTGTTCCCCCGATGTTTGAAAAAATAATTTCAGAAAGTAAATAAGGGACAGGATTTACTTGCAGTATGCGCGTAATAGATAAAGTAACTGGAACAACAAGAAGTACAGTTGTAACGTTATCTAAAAACGCGGAACCAAGTGCAGTAAGTAAGGAAAGTGAAATTAAAATTTTAATTGGATTTCCTTGCGCTCCTTTTGCTGCTTTAATGGCAACGTATTGGAAGACACCCGATTTACTCGTAATGTTCACCAAAATCATCATACCGATGAGTAGTGTAATCGTCCCCCATTCAATATGTTTCGTAAAGGCATTGTGTAAATCAACAACCCCCATAATTACCATGAGTGCTGCACCAAGAAGTGCGATGACAGCGCGATTAATTTTTTCAGAAATAATAATGGCATATGTAATTAAAAAGACTGCGATAGCAAAATAATACTGCCAGTTTGCGAGCTCTTGCGTTGTTTCGTGCAAAACTCTCATCTCCTTTCATTCACTTTTCTTAGTGTGTCAAAAATTAACTAGATGAAACACACATAACGTCATTATAAAGTAGAAAAATGTCGGATGTAAATGAAAGGGCTTATTTTGTTATATTTTCTGCAACTGTTACTTTTTCTTATTTTTAAAAATATTTGCGGGCATTTGACATATATATAAGATACATCCAATCTGAATATTTAAAATGGAATTAGCATTCGAGCTTGTTCGTGTAGGAGTGTCAAATAGAAAGGAATGACAAAGATGATAAGGAAGGGATCGTATGAATGAACAACGATTTTTATTTTTGGATTTTGAGTTTACGATGCCCCAGCACAGAAAAAAACCAAAAGGATTTTTCCCGGAGATTATTGAGGTAGGACTCGTTTCGGTTGTTGGCTGTAAGGTAGAAGACACGTATTCAGCTCATGTTAGGCCGAAGACTTTTCCTTCTTTAACGGATCGATGTAAGAAATTTTTAGGGATTAAACAAGAAGTCGTAGATAAAGGAATTTCGTTTCCAGAACTCGTTGAAAAACTTGCAGAATATGAAAAGAGATGTAAACCGACCATTGTTACGTGGGGAAATATGGATATGAAAGTGTTGAAGCATAATTGTGAAAAAGCGGGAGTAGATTTTCCTTTCCAGGGACAGTGTCGTGATTTATCACTTGAGTATAAGAAGTTTTTTGGTGAGAGAAATCAAACAGGACTGTGGAAAGCAATTGAGGCGTATGGAAAAGTAGGGACGGGTAAGCATCATTGTGCGCTAGATGATGCGATGACGACGTATAATATTTTTAAGTTAGTAGAAAAAGATAAAGAGTATTTAGTGAAACCAGCACCTCCAACATTAGGGGAACTCGTTGATTTTTCAAAAGTGTTAAAGAAAGTGAGTACACAGTAACGACCAAATTGCACAGTATGTAATTTGGTCGTTTTGTTTTTTTAAAGTTTGTAGTCTTTTTTTAATTGTTCTAATGTTTCTAGACTACGAACTGCAAAAGGTGAATCATCTTCAGAAAATGAATTCATTTGAGTTTCTAATGCTAATTTGAGTGAATCTGTATAATCAGGAATTTCTCCTTCATATTTCTTCACCATTTGCTCTGGAATGTTCGTCTGTTCACGAAAAGCTAAAGCACGTCTTTCGTGGAAAAATGGTACGTCAGCTTGTTTTACGTTATGTAAGTCACCTTGCACCGGATGTTTTAAAACAGCTAATACTTTTACGACGTAACTGCCAGGGCGGCTATTTGTAACTTCGCCAATGTATTTTCCCGTTTTATAAATACCAGTAACGATTTCGCCAATTTCAAATGTTTCTCTCATATTTTTCACCTCAAGTTTATAGTAAGGAAAGTAGGATAAGGAGTCAAAGAAATCATTCGCGTTCGGAATGCCCCCTTGAGAATGTGGATAGGTTCCACTATAATTTAAGATAATATAACAGAAAATTCTGATGTTTTACAAATCCTATACTAAGGAGTGATTTATATGATGCCATTATATTTTCCGGAAGATAAAACAGAATATATTATTCCGGGGATTGTTTGCGTTCTATTCATCATTGGTGCGGTTGCCACGTGGCGTATGTTCATTCGTGTATCAAAACGAGAAGCAGATCGATTACAGAAAGTTGAAGAAAAGCTGTTAGCTGAAAAGAAACAGTAACTCATTTTTGTATGTTTCCCTCTATGCTCGGACAATCTAAGGGCAGAATGTATTTTGGAGGGAATAAAATGAAAAAACGGCTTTTTTTCAGTTGTTGTTTACTATTTCTGATGGCAGGTTGTGACCAAGGAAAGCCGAAAGAAATTGACGTGAAATTACATAATGCTTCAGGTGATGAAGTGGGGACTGCGAAAGTAGTGCAGCAAACTAGCGGAGTAAAAATTAAGATTAAAGGGGAAGGGTTCACACCTGGCCCACACGGCATACATGTACATGAAATTGGTGAGTGTAAAGCACCGCGTTTTGAATCATCTGGGAATCATTTTAACCCTGATAATAAAAAGCATGGACTTCTTAATCCGAAGGGTGCAGAAAACGGTGATTTACCGAACGTAATTGCAGACGGTTCTGGGAAAATTAAAGCAGAAATTGATGCGCCGCATATAACGCTTGAAGAAGGGAAAACGACGATTCATAGAAAAGATGGAGCGTCTATTATTATTACAGAAAATGCTGATGATGGTATGACACAACCGACAGGTAAATCAGGTGATCGAATTGCTTGTGGTGTTATTGTAAAAAAAGCGTCGGATATGAAGAAAAAATAAAAGCTACCGTGCGCGGTAGCTTTTATGTGTAGTGTAAGTGAAAATATATCGACCGTAACTCAAAATATATCGGCGATTTTTCAAATATATCGACTTACCGACAAAATATGACAAAGGAGGCTGTCTCAAATAGCCTCCTTTCTTATTATGAAAACGTATGGCGCAGCCTATTTAAAATTTCTTCTAAAACAGACCTTGGGCAGCCGATGTTAATTCGAATATGTTCTTCGCCGCCTAATCCGTATTTCTCACCAGGTTCAACGATAATTTTTCCTTTTTCCTCAAGCAATGTAGTGCGCTCATCTTGAGAAAGCTGTAGGCGAGAGCAATCAATCCATAATAAAAAGCTACCTTCTGGCTTCGTTACGGAAAGAGCAGGTATGTGATCTTTCATATATTCACAAGCGAACTTAGCGTTATCTTCTATATATAATCGAATTTCATTTAGCCAATCGTTACATTCTGTATAGGCACTTACCATCGCTGTATAGGCAAATGTATTTAATCCGTGAAAGCCTTGTCTATATTGGATAGATGTAAAAGCTTGACGGAGTTTTTCATTTGGAATGATAATAATCGATGCTTGTAATCCAGCGATATTAAATGTTTTACTTGGAGCCATACAAGTTATCGTGCGCGCTGCTAGTTCTTCAGATAAAGAAGCGAACGGTGTATGTGTATGATTTGCGTAAATAATATCGGAATGAATTTCATCTGCGACAACGATTACATTATATTTTGTACATAAAGATCCAAGCTTTGTTAGTTCCTCTTTCGTCCAAACACGCCCTATCGGATTGTGAGGACTGCAAAGAAGCATAAGTTTGACGCCTTGTTGAAATTGCTTTTCTAAATGTTCGAAATCTATCGCATATGTATCATTGTGTTTCTGTAATGGACTTACGCATAATTGTCTATTGTTTGTTGTGACCATTTCGAAAAATGGGGGATAAATAGGTGGTTGTACGAGAACGGATTCGTTTTCCTTTGTGAAGGCCTGTATGCTCGTACTAAGAGCTGGAACGATTCCGGCGCTAAAGACAATCCATTCTTTTTGAATATCCCAGTTGTACTGTTTTTTTGTCCAATTACAAATAATATCGCCAATATTTTCGGGAGGAAGTGTATAGCCGAAAATAGGATGCTCGATACGTTGCTTTAAAGCAGTTTGAATTGGTTGTGGTACTTCAAAATCCATATCAGCAATCCAAGCGTGGATAAGTTCTTCGTTTTTATATGTATCCCATTTTGTACTATGAGTTCCACGGCGATTGACTGCTTTATGAAATAGTTGCATAAGTTTGCTCCCTTCTTCTGTAAAACCGTTAAGTTATGAATGTTCTCTCTCTTCTTATAGAATAGCTGATGTGATAGGATAAAGAAAAGTATTAAAAAGTGAAAAGGCGGGAAGCGAATGGGTACATATGAAAAGATGATAGAGGTTGTGAAGAATTGGGATCCGTTTCAAATGGGACCGGAGTTTTATGAAACAGAAGCGAGCGATGTTGTGAACGTCGCAAGTGTGTTTGATGATTCAAAATACATCGCAAAGAAGATTCAACATATATACTTTATGTCTTTTGAGGAAGTACCTGCGCTTGAAAAATGTGAGAAGTTAGCTGTGGAATTACTTGTAATAAAAGAAGGCGGAAGTTGTTCAATATAGGCTGTCGGAAATTCCGACAGCCTTTTTTACATTATTGCGCAGAAAAAGCGATAATTTCTTCATAAACATGTTCTGGTTTTTCTTCAGGTAGTAAATGCCCTGTGTTTTCGTAAGAAATAAATTTCGAATTCGGTAAATCTTTGTGCAGACGATGACCTACATGTACAGGGACGACCCGATCTTTTTCACCCCAAATGAGTAGCGTAGGTGTTTCGATTTTTTGTAATTCAGTTGAAGGTAAGTCACCTTCACGATCGCGTATCATACGAGTTAAAGCGGGGAATATACGGTCGTCATAAAAAGGAGCAGAGTAACCTTCCTTCATTTCATCGTCAATTAATGAGTGATCATGAACGACATTCATTAAGTTATGAACAATACCACGCCGTATAATCCAGTTCTTTACGTATAAATGAAAGAACGGTAAATAAGAAGAGTACAGTAAAGGTAAAGTTGCGCGTGCTAAATAGCTCGAGCTACATAGTAAAATTGTCTTTGAAATTAATTCAGGACGTATACGGTTTACGTAAAGTGAAATTTGGCCGCCCATAGAATGTCCAACTAACACAATATTTGAGAGAGATAAGTGTTCAATTAAATCGATTATAATCGTTGCTAAATTATGATAAGAGTACTTAAATAGATGAGACTTATCACTCTTTCCGAACGGTGGTAAATCAAGAGCAATGACTGTGCCTTCTTTCGATAGTAAAGGAATAAGACGGCGGTAACTGAATGAGGAAGATAAAAAACCGTGAACGAGCACGAACGTCGGACGTGTTGTTTTATTATCATGTTCATACAATTCGTAATGAATCGTAGTGCCGCGAGTGGAAAAAGTGAAATAAGGACAAGTATATTGGTGATTCATTTTTTGTCACTCCATTGATTTTTGTTCATATCATCTCCAAGGCAGAAAAAAATATGTTAACAAAAAAAGGCAAGATGACGATGTCATCTTGCCTTTCGTATATTCAGTATTACCCGCGAACAATATGAGGCGGTGTTTTTCCTTGTAACGCTACAACTAAATTTTCAGCGGCGGTCATAGCCATTTGTTGCCTAGTTTTTAATGTTGCAGATCCGATATGTGGTAAGGTCACAACATTTTGTAATGATAAGAGCGGATTATCTTTTTGAATCGGCTCTTGTGTAAAAGTATCGATGCCTGCTGCAAAGATTTTCTTTTCTGTTAACGCATGGATTAACGCTTCTTCATCTACTGTTTTCCCGCGAGAAGCATTAATGAAGATAGCTGTTTCTTTCATGAATGAAAATTCCTTTTCTCCGATAAGATGGTACGTTTCATCTGTTAATGGAGTAAGAAGAACGATAAAGTCAGACTGTTTGAGTAGCGTCTGTAAATCACAATATGTAGCATCGAATTTTTGTTCAGCTTCTTCTTTTCGGCGACGGTTATAATAAAGAACATCCATATCAAATCCGAATTTCGCTCGTTTTGCAACAGCTTCACCAATTCGGCCCATACCGATAATGCCGATTGTACTATGGTGTACATCTAGCCCAAAGTGCTCTTTTCCAATTTCGGCATTCCATTCACCATTTTTTACGTAGGAGTCGAGTTCACAAACACGACGACCAGCAGATAACATAAGAGCAAAAACGAGGTCAGCTACTGTATCATCTAGTACGTAAGGTGTATTTGTTCCGATTACATTGCGTTTTTCCATCGCTTGTAAATCAAAATTATCGTAACCGACAGAAATGTTGCTTACTACTTTTAAGTTAGGAGCCGCCTCCAATAATTCTTCATTAATAGCAGATCCAAAATTTAATAAACCATCTTTATCTTGTATTTTCTCTAGTAGAACATCACGAGGTACCTTCTCATTTTGCTCCCATTTTTCATAATCACAGTGTTCTGATAAATAGTTTTCTACAAATGTTGGAACTGGTTCAGCAATATAAACTTTTGGTTTCACGGTTCCATCCCCTTTCGCTTTATCACGCATTTATCCGCTGATTAAAGTTTCACTTTATTTTGACATAATTCACTAAAAAAATCTTCTTTTCAAACTGGAAAGGCTATTTGTATAATTTAGACACAAACGAAAAGGAAGGATGATTTATATGGTGACAGAAAAAGAATTAGAATTATTAGCTTGTCTTGAAAAAAGTAGTCGATTATCTGTAGATACATTAGCGAAGCTGTTAAATATAGAAGTAGAAGAAGTAAAGAAAATGGTTGAAAAATTAGAAGCGGAAAAGATTATTGTGGATTATGTAACACATATCGATTGGACGAAGGTGAAAGAACATACAGGTTTAACGGCAATGATTGATGTGAAGGTTACGCCAAAGCACGGCGTTGGGTTCGATGCGGTTGCGGAACAAATTTATCGTTATTCAGAAGTAAAGTCTGTGTATTTAATGTCAGGGACATACGATCTTTCTATTACGTTAGAAGGAAAGACAATGGGAGAAGTAGCGATGTTTGTTTCTGAGAAATTAGCAACAATTGAATCTGTCGTTTCTACGACAACACATTTCATTTTGAAGAAGTATAAACATGAGGGAATTATTTATGAAAAAAACGATGATGATAAGCGAATTGTGGTGACACCATGAAGCAATTTGAACTATCTAGAGCGGCAGAATCGTTACAACCATCTGGTATTCGAAAGTTTTTCGATTTAGCAGCTAATATGAAAGGTGTTATATCTCTTGGGGTAGGGGAGCCTGACTTTGTTACACCTTGGAACGTGAGGCAAGCATGTATTCGTTCTTTAGAACAAGGATATACGTCATATACAGCAAATGCAGGATTATTGGAGCTCCGTCAAGAAATAGCAAAGTATCTAAAAAAACAATTTGCAGTTTCTTATGATCCAAACGATGAAATCATTGTTACAGTTGGAGCAAGTCAGGCGCTAGATGTAGCGATGCGCGCCATTATAAATCCTGATGACGAAGTACTCATTATTGAGCCAAGTTTCGTTTCTTATGCCCCACTTGTGACATTAGCTGGAGGCGTTCCAGTTCCTGTGGCGACTACTTTAGAAAATGAATTTAAAGTACAACCAGAACAAATTGAAGCAGCTATTACAGCGAAGACAAAGGCAATTTTACTTTGTTCACCAAATAACCCAACAGGTGCAATGTTAAACAAGTCCGAGCTTGAAGAAATAGCAGTGATTGTTGAGAAGTACAATTTAATCGTATTATCTGATGAAATTTATGCAGAACTTGTATACGACGAAGCATATACAAGTTTCGCGAGTATTAAAAATATGCGTGAGCATACGATTTTAATTTCAGGATTTTCAAAAGGATTTGCAATGACAGGATGGCGTCTTGGTATGATTGCAGCTCCTGTTCATTTTTCAGAATTAATGCTCAAAATTCACCAATATTCTATGATGTGTGCCCCGACGATGTCTCAGTTCGCAGCACTTGAAGCGTTACGTGCGGGGAATGATGAAGTAATTCGGATGAGAGATAGTTATAAGAAACGCCGTAATTTTATGACGACATCTTTCAATGACATGGGATTAACGTGTCATGTGCCGGGTGGAGCATTTTATGTCTTTCCTTCAATCGCTTCAACTGGACTATCTTCAGCGGAATTTGCAGAACAGTTATTATTAGAAGAAAAAGTGGCTGTTGTACCTGGAAGTGTATTTGGCGAAAGTGGCGAAGGGTTTATTCGTTGTTCGTATGCAACATCGCTTGAACAGCTTATGGAAGCAATGAAGAGAATGGAACGGTTTATAGAGAATAAAAAAAGGACAAAACACAATACGTTTTGTCCATAAAAGGGGGGGAATACTAGAAAGCCATGTGTTAGTATTCTATCCTAATATTGGAGAATTATACTTACTTAAGGAAATTTTTTCATGAATTTTGAATGAGCTCTGTCATAGTGGTATAATTTACTAATATAAGGTATGCGTATCCTGAGTTGCTTTACTTAGGGTACGTATTAACTAATCGGATATTTAACAATAAATCATCTGCTTTGCTATCTACAATTGTAGAGAAAATGGTAAACGTATGGGAGTGTTTCATATGTCAGAACAATATACAACAGGAGTGGTTGTAACAGGGAAAGTGACTGGGATTCAAGATTACGGTGCATTTGTAGCGTTAGATGCAGAAACACAAGGACTTGTGCATATATCAGAAATTACAAATGGATATGTAAAGGATATTCATGACTTTTTAAAAGTCGGCGATACAGTAGAAGTAAAAGTACTTTCAATTGATGAAGAACACAGAAAAATGAGTTTATCGTTAAAAGCGGCGAAAAGAAAACAAGGACGGATTCTTATACCGAATCCATCTAAGGACGGATTTAATACGCTGCGAGAAAAGCTAACAGAATGGATTGAAGAGTCCGAGTTAACAAAGTAAAAGAGGAGCGCATATGAGCGTTCCTCTTTTACTTTTTCTTATGATATATATTTGCAAATATGATTGCATGCAATCATATTCGTATGTCGAAGGTGAGTAAGGACATACTGACTAGCGAATTTCGTTCGTTTCTGGGTGAGTACCAAGATTTTCTGATGGTTTAAAGAGTAAACCAAGATTAATCAGCCCAGAAATACCGACGATGCCGTAAATAATACGTGCAAGAGCTGAGTTTTGTCCACCGAAAATGGCTGCCACTAAGTCAAACTGGAAGAACCCGATTAATCCCCAGTTTACAGCGCCAATTACAGTAAAGACTAATGCGATACGTTGCAAAGTACTCATGAAAAAGCCCCCCTTAATTGTGAAGCATGAGCAAGCGATGAGTTAATTAACTCTTTTATAGAATGGTGTAGTTATGTTGTTTTTATACATAAAAAATGTTTGAAACAGGATGTATATACATCTATACCGAAAAATGCGAATTTTTATGCAAAAAATGAACTTTTTCTAAAAAATATATATTGGTTACGTTTACAATTGGCTAATCGCTTGATTTACAACTTCAGTTTCGCTAAAGTGAATACAGAAATACATATCCATAATTGGAGGGAAAAAGATGAGTACACATGTAACGTTCGACTATTCTAAAGCGTTATCCTTCATCGGTGAACATGAAATCACTTATTTACGTGATGCAGTGAAAGTAACACATCACGCAATCCACGAAAAAACTGGAGCTGGGAACGATTTCCTTGGGTGGGTAGACCTTCCGCTTCAATATGACAAAGAAGAATTTGCTCGCATTCAAAAATGCGCAGAAAAAATTAAAAATGACTCTGACATTTTACTTGTTGTAGGTATCGGTGGTTCTTACCTAGGAGCACGTGCAGCAATTGAAATGTTAAACCATTCTTTCTACAACACACTTTCTAAAGAACAACGTAAAACTCCACAAGTGCTATTTGTTGGACAAAACATTAGCTCCACTTACATGAAAGATTTAATGGATGTATTAGAAGGTAAAGACTTCTCTATTAACGTTATTTCCAAATCAGGTACAACAACAGAGCCTGCACTAGCATTCCGTATTTTCCGTAAGTTGTTAGAAGAAAAATATGGAAAAGAAGAAGCTCGCAAACGTATTTATGCAACGACAGATAAAGCGCGTGGTGCATTAAAAACATTAGCTGATAATGAAGGTTACGAAACATTCGTTATTCCAGATGATGTTGGAGGACGTTTCTCTGTATTAACGCCAGTTGGTTTATTACCAATCGCAGTGAGTGGCTTAAATATTGAAGAAATGATGAAAGGTGCAGCTGCTGGTCATGATGACTTCGGAACATCAGAACTAGAAGAAAACCCAGCTTACCAATACGCAGTAGTTCGTAACGCTCTATACAATAAAGGAAAAACAATTGAAATGCTTGTTAACTATGAGCCAGCACTTCAATACTTCGCTGAGTGGTGGAAACAGTTATTTGGTGAAAGTGAAGGAAAAGATCAAAAAGGTATTTTCCCATCTTCAGCAAACTTCTCAACTGACCTACACTCATTAGGTCAATACGTTCAAGAAGGTCGTCGTGATTTATTTGAAACAGTTCTAAAAGTAGGTAAATCTACACATGAACTAACAATCGAATCAGAAGAAAACGATTTAGATGGATTAAACTACCTTGCTGGTGAAACTGTAGACTTCGTAAACACGAAAGCATACGAAGGTACATTACTTGCACATAGCGATGGCGGAGTACCAAACTTAATCGTAAATATTCCTGAATTAAATGAGTACACATTCGGTTACCTTGTATACTTCTTCGAAAAAGCATGTGCGATGAGCGGCTACTTATTAGGCGTAAATCCATTTGACCAACCAGGAGTAGAAGCATACAAGAAAAACATGTTTGCTTTACTTGGTAAACCAGGATTTGAAGAATTAAAAGCAGAATTAGAAGAGCGTTTAAAATAATAAAAAGCGGCCGGATCCGGCCGCTTTTTATTATTTCATCGAAAAATCCATCAGTATATTCAAACTAGAGTGGGTATGCTAAGGAAAAAGTCTAGGAGGGATGGACTTGATTCCGATTCAATCAAATTTAGAAGGACGTACATATGCGTTATATAAGTTAGAAGAAATAATGAAGCCACTCGGATATAGCATTGGTGGCAATTGGGATTATGATAAAGGATGCTTTGATTATAAAATTGGTGAAGAAGATGGCTATCAATTTCTGCGAGTGCCATTTACAGCGGTGAATGGTGAATTAGATGTGCCAGGCGTAATAGTCCGTCTTGAAACGCCGTATATTCTTTCGCACGTATATCAAAACGAACTAGATGATCATGTAAATACGTTAACAGCCGGCACGAGTGGATTGGATCAATTTGCTGAGCCGAAAGATCCAGATGGAGATGTAAAAAGAAAATATATCAATATTGGGAAAGTGCTCATGCAGGAACTAGAGCGTCATTTTACTAATGGTGAATAACAATGAGTATGTCGCTTTCAATGAGAACAAAAGAATGAATTGGGTTAATCATATATTGTTCGTCGCGCTTTATACCTAGTAAGAGAACGTTTTGCTTTAAAAGAGTATAGCTACAATTTGCAAAAGTTTGTCCGGTACAGGATGGGGGAAGCTCCATCAGTTGTAATTTATTATCAGAGATTTCGTCGTAAAGTGAAAATAGTACACCTGAAATGGAAGGGAATAAAAGAGAAGCGGTAAATACATAGCTCGTTAATTTATTTCCTTCTATAATTTCTGACACGCCAGCTCTCGTTGCATTTTGTATTTGTTCAGAAGTAAGAAGTTCAGCGATGCAGTGAATATTTGGGTTGAGCCCTTTTGCAGTTAAAATATTTAAAATGGACTGTGTATCCGCTAAGCTTTCGTTTTTTTCTTTATCGGCTGTTATTAATATAGTGTGTGCCGTTGTAATATTAGCTTTTAATAACGTTTGGTCGTGATGGGGGCACCCCTTTATAAATTCTAAATGATGAAATGGTTTTGGCAGTAAAGAAAGTGTTTCATCAATTAAAACGATATCAAGGTTTGGTTGTAGTACGTGCATTTGTTTTACAACATGTTTTGCTCGTTCATTCCAGCCGACAATAATCATATGACCGTTAGAAGTCGCGGCTTCTTCTCCTTTAATCTTCATATATTGTTTACTAATCATTTCAGTAGCGAACAGTACCATATAATAAGAACAAAATCCGGTCCCTAATAAAATAATACCTATACCGATAAGTTTGCCCATTAGTGTATGAGGGGCAAAGTCACCGTAGCCAACAGTGAAAATGGTAACGATTGACCACCAAACTCCATCAAACCATGTAGTGAAGTGGGATGGTTCTAATCTATGTATAAGAAAGCCGGAAAAAGCAGTAAGTATAACAATAAAGCAAATTAAACGAAAAATAATGGAATCACGAAATGTATCTACTAAATTTGGACGGGATTTCAATTGCCTATTCCTCCTTACTTTGCAAGACTACATTCATTGTTGCCATTATAGAAAAAAGAAAAACTCTCTAATTAAAAAGAGAGTTTGTTTTACGTTACATACTTTCCACTTCAGTTTGTTGAACACTTTCAAGATGCTGGAGGGCATAGTAAACATCAGCAGTATGTCTTTTTTGATCGATACATAATTTAAGATGCAAATAGTGAGAACCATTTTCTAACGTTTTAAGCTTCATATTCTTAACTTTTATATCCATTTCTTTTATTTCTTCAATTACAACCGGGATATTGTCCATATTTCGTACAACAAGTTTTACTGCGATATCACGTTGACGAAATGACCTAGGTCCTACAAATTTCATTGTTAACGGTATAAGTTCAACGCTAATCATAAGGAAACACATTCCGAAAATCGCTTCGATATAAAATCCAGCTCCAACAGCAATACCAATACCAGATGCGCCCCAAATCATAGCAGCAGTTGTTAATCCGGCAATACTATCGTTTCCTCTACGTAAAATAACACCGGCACCTAAAAAACCAATCCCTGATACAATTTGAGCGGCAAGTCGAAGTGGGTCCATATTCATATGATCAGTATGTGGTAAATTGTAAGCTGCTTTAATAGAAACAATGGTCAGGAGGCAACTAATTATAGAAATAACTAAACACGTTTTTAAACCAAGTGGTTTACGTTTTAATTCGCGCTCTAAACCGATGGCGAACCCTAAAATAGCCGAGAGACCTAGTTTGATTAATAAATCGGTATAGTCCATATATATTCCTCCTTGTATGGTATCGTATATAAATAAAACGTTTATTATAGAAAGAAACGTTTTTGGATAGAGTGACTTTATATAGAATATATGTAGGAATCTCTTAGAAATGAAAGAGATATTTCGTTTAAGTATATGATATTAAAAAAGAAATGTAGTTAATTTAAAAAAAGTTTATAAAAGGTGTTGCATTTCATTTTTTTGCATGATATATTAATAACCGTCGCTGATGCGGAAACGCAGAAAACGACAAAAAAGAAATTGAAAAACTTAGTTGACATCGAAAAACGAAGATGTTAACATAAGGAAGTCGCAAATGAGCGACCAAGTAGTTCTTTGAAAACTGAACGAAACAAACAACGTGAAACGTCAATTTTTATTTTATGATGCTAGACAAACTAACTTTATTGGAGAGTTTGATCCTGGCTCAGGATGAA